>JAFAWN010000389.1 GCA_019241735.1 Terriglobales bacterium | reverse complement strand
TGGCGCCGCGACTCCCTACTGCTTTACTGGTACTTCGGACTCCAGCGGATTTATCGCGCAACTGGGAACTGATCCCAAGTATGGAATCACGCCCGGCCTGCCGGCCAATCATCAGGGAGTTCCGTTCATCAGCATCGGCAGCGGAGTACAAATAGGCAACAATTGGGAAGGCGTGCTGCCTCAAGTCGGTACTACCTTCCAGTGGTCGGATAACCTGACCTGGGTCAAGGGCAAGCACACGATGAAATTTGGCGCCGACGTTCGCCGCTCGCGCTTCGAGCAGACGTACTACTTTGACGTGAATGGCGAATTTACCTTCAGTGGTCTTGGCCCGGATGCGATTGCCGGGGGAGACGGAAGCAACTATCCCCAGTTCCTGCTGGGACTGGCGGACACTTACCTGCAGGGATCGCCGCAACGGGAGTCCGTGCGTCTAACCGCGGTCTATCCCTTCGTGCAGGACAGTTGGAAACTCAGGCCGAACATCACTCTGAACTACGGACTGCGCTGGGAGTTCAATCCCCCGCCTACTGACATTAGCGGACACGTTGAGACTTTCCGGCCCGGCCAAACCAGCACCGTTTATCCCTGCAGTTCCCCGGATCCGGCCAACTGCCCGACCGGCCTCGTCGTGCCCGGCGATAAAGGGGTGCCACCCGGATTGACCTCAACCTATTACAAGGCCTTCGCCCCCCGCATCGGATTGTCATACAGTCCGAACTTCGACGAGGGATTCTTAGGGAAGCTGTTCGGAAACAATGGCAAGACCAGCATCCGTGCCGGCTGGGGACTTTTCTATAACCCGATCGAAGAACTGGTGCTAGCGCAATTCGGCGCCGAGCCTCCATTCGGCGGCAGCACATCGATAAGCAATGTTTTCCTGAATACTCCGTTTGTGTCGCAAAGCGGGACCGTGAATCCCAATCCATTCGGCGGTTTTATCACGCCTAAGCCGGGTACTCCGGTGGATTTATCTGTCTTCCGTCCCATCCTTTTATTCGGAGATTCGCAGCCGCATATGCGCACCCAGTACGCGGCGCAATATAACCTGACCATCCAGCGGCAATTGGCGAACAACCTGATGCTGCAAGTGGGATATGTCGGAACTCAGGGACATCGGCTGCTTGCTTCCCATGACATTAATCCCTCAAACCCGCAAAGCTGCCTCGACATAATCAGCATCGCGAACAACAATCCCGCAGCAGTTACCGATGGTAGCGGTAATCAGGTAACCTGCGGTCCCACCGCGGAAGACGGGCCCTTTGTGATCAGTCCGTCAGCTTTTACTCCTGCGGGCGGGCTGCATCTGCCCTACAATCCGGGCGGACCGACCGTGCTTCCCGGAAACGTGATGGTAGGTTCTGTCACCAATGGAAATCCGATTACCCTCGTAGGACTGCGCCCATATTCGTCGCCAAATTGTCATCCCCTGACCGGCGCGGGTTGCCCGTCTGACGGCGTACCGGTTTTTACCGACATTTTTGCGGAAGACACGATTGCTAATTCCAGCTACAACGCTCTCGAGATGATGCTGGAAAAGCGTTTCTCCAGGGGCCTGCAATTCCAGGCCGCTTACACCTGGAGCAAATCGATGGACGACGCATCCACATTTGAAGAAACGCTCAATCCTTTTAATTTCAACCGGAACCGCGCGCTGTCGCTATTTAATTCCGCTCAGCGATTTGTGATCCGCTATGACTGGCACGTCCCCATTCCCAAACACGAAGGATGGCGCGGCAAAGTACTGAATGACTGGTCAATTTCCGGCATCACCCAATTTCAGAGCGGCTTCCCGATCCGGATCGATACTATTGACGACTACGAATTGGTGAACAGCTTCTTTTTCCTGGGGACTGAAGCTCCACAACAGATTGCGCCGTTTCACCGGCTGGATCCGCGGAAGAATATGAATTACTGGTTTGATCCCAGCGCTTTTGTAGATCCGTCGTTAGGCCAATTTAACATTGGCACGCAACGCACCATTTGTTGCGGGCCCGGACTCGACGAGTGGGACTTCTCAGTGCACAAGCAAATTTCAGTTTCCGAGAATAAGTATTTCCAGTTTCGTGCTGAAATCTTCAACCTTTTCAACCACACCAATTTTTCCAACCCGGACGGGCATTTCTCAGATGGGCCGCAGTTCGGTAAGATCACACAAGCCGCGGAACCACGCGAAGTGCAGTTTGCTTTGAAGTTTTTCTTCTAGCCTGAATCCAGGAAGCTCGGTGCCTGGAACACTCTAATGGCCGCTACGCCGGCTTGAGATTTCTGGAGAACAGATGTATCCCGCCTTGCAGAAGGAACTTGACACTTTTCAACGTCGCACGCCCAAATCCGCCGAGGCTCACAAACGCAATTTAAAGCGCATACCTCTAGGTGTGGCCAGCAATTATCGCGCCTACGATCCCTATCCAATTTTCGTGAAAGAGGGGAACGGTTCCCATTTCCGCGATCTGGATGGAAATGACTACCTCGACCACAACCTATGCTTCGGCGCGCTCATGGCAGGACACTGTCATCCTGCGGTGATGAAGGCGGTCGGAAGCCGGTTACACACGGGCACGATGTTCGGGATGCCACACGACATGGAGTGGGAATTGGCGGAGGAAATCTGCCAGCGCTTCCCTATCGAAATGCTGCGCTTTGGTTCTTCGGGCACCGAAGCCACCATGCACGCCGTCCGCCTGGCCCGCGCAGCCACCGGACGAGACAAGATCATCAAGTTTGAAGGCGCATACCACGGACTGCACGACTCTGCGCTGGTAAGCGTGAAACCGCATGCCCCGGATTTCGGGGAGGTTGCGGCCCCGACCTCGGTCCCGGGAGGCCTGGGGGTCCCCAAAGCAACGCTCGCAAATGTTGCGGTCGCCACATTCAACGATTTAGCTAGTGTGGAACTGCGCTTCAAACAGAATCCAGGAGAGATCGCGGCTATTATTCTCGAACCCATCCTCATGAATGTAGGGCTTTGTATGCCCGAAGCGGGTTTTTTGGAAGGCTTGCGCGATCTCGCCACCCGCAACGCCGCTTTTCTCATTTTCGATGAAGTGAAAACCGGGGCGAAACTGGGATGGGGTGGTGCCTCGGAATACTTCGGCGTGAAGCCGGACATGATCTGTCTGGCCAAATCTATCGGCGGGGGATTTCCTCTGGCCGCCTTCGGAACCCACAAATCAGTGATGGACTTGATCTCCCAGCACAAAGTTTTTCACGGCGGCACTTACAACACTAATCCGGTATCAATGGCGGCGGGACTCGCAACCTTCCGCGAAGTCTTGACGCGCGAGAATTACAGAAGCGTGGAAAAGCTGAGTCAGAAGCTTACCCAGGGCTACCGCTCAATTGTTCGGAAATCTGGACTTCAGGCGTACATCGCCAGCGCGGGAGCCAACGGCGCGCTGATGCTCTATCCGAAAGAAATCAGCAATTATCGCGATTGGACAACGATCGACATCGATTTGTGGCGACTGTACTGGTTCGGCATGGTCAACCGTGGCGTCATGCCGCAACCCTACTGGTGGGACGAGCAATGGACCATTTCCGTCCAACACACGGACGCCGATATTGCCCAGCACTTGGCAGCGTTCGAGGATGTAGCGCCTGCCCTTGCGAAAGCCCAACAGGAGCGTGCGGAAACAGCCCCGGTCCTGGCCGCACACTAGAGTCGCTGAGGGCGCGAGGGGCCGCGGACCGGATATTTCTCTCGCGTTTTTTAGAAATTGTCCACGCATTCCCAACCCGGCGCCGGCCCACATCTCAAACGCGTGCTCGGCCGCTGGGATTTGGTGCTTCTATTTGTTGTCGCCGTGTTCAACTTGAATGTGGTGCCGTCCATCGCGGCAAACGGTGGCGTCACCGTATGGCTCTGGATTGGCGCGCTGGTGCTCTTTTTCTGGCCGCAGGGAATTGCAGTGATCGAATTGGCCCGGCGTTATCCCGGGGAAGGCGGCGTTTACTTGTGGGCTAAGGAAGTCTTTGGCGACTTCCATGGATTTCTTTCCGGCTGGTGCTACTGGACGAATAACATGCTCTACGTGCCAACGGTAATGCTTTATTTCGTGGGCGTCTCAGTGTTTGCGTTAGGCCCGGGCCATGAAACTCTGGCTGACAACAAAACTTTTGCCTTGATTGCTTCCCTGCTTCTTCTCGCACTCCTTACCGTTCTCAATATCGTCGGACTCAACGTGGGGAAATGGCTGAACAATCTGGGCGCAATCGGAACCGGAATTGCCGCTGCGGTTTTGATCGTTCTGGGCGCGACGATTTATCTGCGCTACGGAACCAATTTGAACGCTGCGGACTTTAAGTTTCCTGAGAATCCGCGCTTTGTACTGAATTCGTTTGGAGTGATTTGCTTCGGCCTGGTTGGCCTGGAACTCGCTTCTGTTATGGGCGACGAGATTCGCGATCCGGCAAGAACTTTGCCGGGCGCAGTTGCCTGGGGCGGAATCATCTCCGGCATTTTGTATCTGGGGGCGACCCTGACTCTCGTGATCGCAGTGGGGAAAAACGATATCAGTGTGCTGCAGGGGATTGTGCAGGCAGTCAGCCATATGGCAGGCGGGATCGGAGTCGCTTGGATCGTTGCCCCGTTTGCAGTCATGCTCAGCCTTTCAATCGCTGGAATAGGCTCAGCGTGGATGGGTGGGTCCGCGCGGATACCTTTTGTCGCCGGCCTCGACTCCTATATGCCAACCTGGCTGGGAAAGGTGCACCCGAAGTATGGCACTCCATACGCTGCGCTGATTGTCCAGGGCATCGTGTCATTGATACTGGTGATCATTAATTTCGCCGCTTCCGGCGGGGTGCAGGAAGCGTTTCAGACGATGCTTTCTTTGGCTGTGGTCCTGCAGTTGATTCCGTTTTTGTATGTGTTTGCGGCTTTGCTCAAATTTACATTCAGCGGCACCGCCGGTAGTGGCCGATACGGGAGGAGCGCGCTTCTTCTGTCCGGCGCGAGCGGTTTACTAACTACAATTCTCGCAATTCTGGTCGCATTTTCACCGGCGAAACAGATTAGTTCCATTTGGCGCTATGAAGCGAAGATGATCGGTCTTACGCTGTTCTTTATTGTTTTGGCGGCGTTCTTTTTCTTTATATACGGCCGCAGAAAGCTACTTGAGCAGTCGATTTAGATTAAGGGGGCGCTGACAACATGCCAGCCGGGATAAAAACAGACATCCGCACGTACGTGAATTTCATAGATGGTAAGTGGACAGCCAGCAAGTCCGATCGACTGATCGATGTGTATGACCCGGCAACCGAGGAAGTCATAGCGCAAACGCCGGACAGCAATGCCGCGGATGTTGATCGCGCCATTTCTGCCGCCAAGCTCGCTTTCACCGAAGGGCCGTGGTCCGCAGCGACCGCGCAAGAGCGCGGTCGAGTGTTGTTCCGCCTGGCGGAAAAAATTCGGCAGAACAGCGCTCAACTCGCTGAGCTGGAGTCCCGAAATTGTGGCAAGCCAATCGTCGAAGCCGAATTCGATATCGCAGATGCGGCAACCTGTTTTGAATATTACGGTGGACTGGCCACGAAGATTTTAGGGTATGTGAATCCAGTCCCCGACAATGCGCTGAGTCTCACTATGAAAGAACCGGTTGGGGTTGCCGGGCAAATCATTCCCTGGAATTATCCTCTATTGATGGCAGCGTGGAAGCTGGCGCCGGCGCTGGCAGCGGGTTGCACCTGCGTCCTCAAGCCCGCAGAGCAGACCCCGCTTACCGCTCTCGAAATTGCGAATTGGTTTGCTGACGCGGGTTTGCCGCCCGGCGTGGTGAACGTTGTTACCGGCCTGGGCGAAAGCTGCGGGGCCCCGCTGGTGCAGCATCCGGATGTGAACAAAATTGCCTTCACCGGTAGCGCAGCGGTGGGCAAAATAATTGTCAAA
>JAFAWN010000250.1 GCA_019241735.1 Terriglobales bacterium | reverse complement strand
ATATTTTCCATCTGCCGACCGTCGTCGAGTTCGCAAATGGCGGTTCCTCGATTGTGGCAGTGCCCGGTGCAGGACCTGCGACCCCCTGCGCCGCTAACGCGGGTTGACAACATCATCGACGGCTTTGGCAGGTCGTCCATATTGCCGCGCGAGACCCGGGAGCGCCGGCTGCACCTGGCGGAAACCCTCAGTCTGGAAGGGAAAAGAAATTCATGGAAGCTGGGCGGAGACGCATTGCTTAGCCGCATCTACGATTTCTTTCCGGCATCCTTTGGCGGCGAATACATTTTCAGACCCATCCGGGTGAACCCATACACGTTTGATCCCATGGTGCAGGGCCTCGAGCTTACTTCGTTGCGGGCTTACGCGCATGATGTGCCCCACGATTATTTGCAGAGCTTTGGCCGGGCAGTGACCCATCCGAATACCAACGAATATTCTTCATTCCTACAGGATACCGTTCGGATCACGGACCATTTTGTGGTCAGCATGGGGGCGCGCTACGATTTGCAGACTTATTCGCGCAAAGATATGGTCTCAAACCCATTATGGCCTGACTCGGGGAAGGTCCCATACAATCCGATGGACTTCGCGCCCCGTGCAGGGTTCGCTTACTCGATTGGGAATTCGAGGCCGCTAGTAGTCCGTGGTGGCTACGGCCTCTTCTATACTCGCATTCCGCAGATTTACACCTCCACGGTCGAGAGCCAGAATGGAATCAACAACGGTACCTTGTTGTTAAGTAATACTAATTACTATGACCATCTAATTTTCCCTAAATATCCCAGTATTCTCGTGAACTGCGCGCAGTTGGCTGCGATCTGCACGCCGCCCACCAGCTTGAAGCAGTTCGTGAAGAGCGACATTTCGGCGTTTGCCCACAACTTCCGGACGCCGCGCGTCCACCAGGCGAGTTTAACCTTGGAGCGCGAGGTCGCCGACAGGCTGGTGGTAGGCCTTTCTTACACCTATGTACACGGGGAAAACCTCATTCGCGCTCGCGATGCCAATTTGCCTCCGCCGGTGAACGTCAGCTATCCGGTGTACGACGCATCTGGAACGAACGTTCTGGGTGAATACAATGTGGAGTCCTTTTCCACCTGGCAGCTGACATCTTCATTCACCTGCCCCTACCCTCCCTGCATTAATCCGTTGGCCCGCCCGATATCGCAACTGGGCGCGATTAATGTTTTTGACAGCGCGGCATCGAGCGATTATCACGGCGCGACCCTCTCAGTCCGGCGTCAGATGATGAGCGGCGTCTACTTCCGCCTGGCATACACGTTCGCCCATGCAATTGACGACGGTCAGGATGCGCTGGTAGCAGGAAGGCCTGCCACGGTACAGAATTCGTACGCTCCCAGCTCAGAACGTGGCCCCAGCGTCACCGACCAGCGGCAGCGTTTCGTATTCTCCTGGATCGCGGAACCAAAGCCGTTCGAACGAAGCCAGCAATTATTAAGCGCGGTATTTAACGACTGGAAAATGTCTGGAGTGACGACCATTGGTAGCGGACGCCCCGTCAATGTGATGGTCTCGGGCGATCCCAACCAGGATGGCAATAGCGGAAACGACCGGTTGCCGGGCGCCGGGCGCAACTCTCATCTGGGGCCCGATTACGCGACCACCGACATGCGGCTCACGCGGGAGCTTTATGCCGGGGATGGGTTGAAAATCGAGCTGATCGGAGAATCCTTCAATTTATTCAACCGCAAGAATCAGCTGATACAAATCACGCAGGATGGGCTGCAAAGTGACGCAGTGCAATTCATTCAGTCCAGCAAACGCCTGGGATTTGTTTATTATCCAGCACAGTATCGCGTCCCCGCCAACTTGTTACGCGCGACCAACACCTACGCGCCCCGGCAGATGGAGCTGGCTTTGAAGTTTATCTATTAGGGGGCCTGGCATTCATGCCGCTAAATGCTCGGAATACCAGATGCGAGCTTGACTTGCCGGCTGAAGCTTGCGATAACTATCAAGTCCAACAGGACAAGGGTGGGGGTGTGCATAGTTGGCAGAAGTCAGACTGCAGGAAGGCGAGTCCCTCGAGAATGCATTGCGCAGATTTAAACGCAAGGTACAGCAGGAAGACATTATCAAGGAAGTGAAACGCCATTCGTTCTACTTGAAGCCCGGCGAAAAGAAGCGGGTGAAAGAAGCTTTAGCGCGCAAGCGCAGCCGCAAAAAAGCACGTAAAGAGCAGGATTAAGTCCAGGGCCACGCCTCTCCGGTGTGGCCTGTTTTGCTTGCCCACCAGCTTGTTTATACCCTGGGCACGGTCTGGAAAAATGTCTTAGTCCGGGAGTATATTGTCCCCAAGCTGTACTTGAGGGGATGTCACGTAAATACCTGCGCGCTGTGGCGCACTAGCTTTAGTGTGCCCGGTTTAGTGCGCATGGGGGGTGGCTCCTCTATGGAATTCCAGGACAGGGTCCTGAACTGCATTGATTGTGGCGAAGATTTTATCTTTACGGCCGGCGAGCAACTTTTCTTTTACGACAAGCAATTTAAAAATGAGCCCAAGCGCTGCAAGGCTTGTAAGAGTAAACGGAGTTTAGCGCCAGGGCGGGCACCTTCTTCGTACGGCACAGCCAGGCTTGAAACTCGCACCGTGTGCTCGCATTGTGGTCGCGAGACGACAGTCCCTTTTAAGCCTACGCAGGGGCGCCCAGTGTTTTGCCGCGAATGCTTTCAGCAGAACCGTGGCCCCGCGAGCGTTTGATGATTCCGAACCGCATTCTCAGCAGGCTCGCTCAGTTACTATAGAGGGGTGGCAAGTTTTTACGTTCAGAACTTTGGATGCCGCGCCACTCAGGCCGACGGTGCAGCGATTGATCGCGAATTCCGCCAGCGTGGCCTGACCCGGGCCCAAGCCGCCGCGGAAGCGGGAATCGTGGTGCTCAATACCTGTACCGTTACCGCGGCTGCTGATCAGGACGCACGGTCTGCAATTCGCCGGATCCATCGCGATAATCCCGCCAGCCAAATCGTGGTTACCGGCTGTTACGCGCAGCGCGCGTCGGAAGAGATTTCCTCGCTTGCGGGCGTATGCCAGGTGATCGGCAACTCTGACAAGCATCGGCTGGTGGATCTAGTTATCCCGGGATCAAGCGCCGCGACGCGCAGCACACTGAACAACGAAGATCCGTCACCGAGCCCGCGGGGAGTGCAGACTCTTCTCCCGGTTTCAACCCTGCTGCAGAACTCAACTCAGGTTTTTGTCAGTGACATTTTTGCTCATACGGAACTGTTGGCCGCGCCCGTTTTCGACTCATCCAACCAGCGAACGCGGCCAAACTTGAAGGTGCAGGACGGATGCGGTAATCGCTGTTCATTTTGCGTGATTCCTTTTGTCCGCGGCCATAGCCGTTCTCTGGCATTGGAAAAGGTGCTAAAGGCAATTGATGATCTTGTGGAAGACGGCTTTCGTGAGGTGGTGATCTCCGGAATTAATTTGGGGCGATGGGGACGGGATTTGAATCCTCCCCTGCGCTTCGAAGATCTGATTCGGGCAATTCTTCAACGTACCTCTCTGGAAAAGCTGCGGGTAAGCTCAGTCGAGCCGATGGACTGGAGCGATGAGCTGATTGATATATTTGCAAGTTCTTCGCGCATCGCCAAACACGCACATGTGCCATTGCAGTCAGGGAGCGATCGAGTGCTGCGGGCGATGCATCGAAAGTACCGTCCCTGGCACTACGAAAGAAAAATAGAGAATATTAAAGCGGCTATGCCGTCGGCAGCGATCGGAGCCGACGTGATGGTCGGATTTCCGGGGGAAACGGATTTTGATTTCGAGGCAACACATCGCATGATCGAGCAGTTGCCTCTGACCTATCTCCACGTGTTCACATATTCACCCCGCCCCGGCACGCCTGCGGTGAACCTGCACGGTAGGGTTGCGCCAGAAGTTGCCGCGGAGCGGAATCGGATTCTGCGCGAACTGTCTGACAACAAGAAACTCGCGTTCATGGGGTCCTTTATCGGAAGCACGCTTGAAGCGATCACGTTGCATGCGTCTGACGATAAATCCTCCGAAGCGCTCACCGATAATTTCCAAAAACTTCGATTGCCGGGCCGGCATCCCGCCAACCACTGGGTGAGAGCGCGAATCGAGGGTATTTCCGGGGGAGCATTGTTAGGGGTTCGTCTGAAATCCGAATGTAGGGAAGTGTGTGATCACCATGCGTGAAGTCGTCATTGCTTCATCCGTCCGAACCCCCGTGGGGAGGGCGTTTAAGGGAACATTGCGTTCCACCCGCCCGGATGAACTCGCAGCGGTGGCGATCCGGGGTGCGCTTGATCGCGTACCCAGCATTGATCCTGAAGAAATTGAGGACGTAATTCTCGGCTGCGCCATGCCCGAGGCGGAGCAGGGAATGAACGTAGCGCGCATTGCCTCTTTGCGTGCAGGTTTGCCGGTATCAGTTTCTGCTATGACCATAAATCGCTTTTGTTCCTCGGGATTGCAGGCGATTGCAATGGCAGCAGAAAGAATTATGAGCGGTGGTGCGGAAATCATCGTCGCCGGCGGCACGGAATCTATGTCAATGATCCCGATGGGAGGCCACAAAATCGCGCCGAACCCATGGCTGGTTGAACACTATCCCGACGCCTACCTCTCCATGGGGCTTACGGCTGAAAGACTGGCGGAGCGCTTCGGTATCACTCGCGAAGCCGCGGACGAGTTTTCATTGCGCAGTCATCAGAAAGCGCTGGCGGCGATGCAAGCGGAAAAATTTGATGACGAAACCGTGCCCGTGCCCGTAAGTTTTACCACTCCAAATGGTTCTACGCCGAAAAAGCAGGATTTTCTGTTCCAGGCAGACGAAGGCCCGCGCGCCGATACTTCACTCGAAGCTTTACATTCACTGAAACCTGCTTTCCACGCAAAAGGCACCGTCACCGCCGGAAATTCCTCTCAAATGTCTGATGGAAGCGCCGTTGCCGTTGTCATGTCGTCGGAACGGGCACATGCCCTGAACGTCAAGCCGCTGGCTCGTTTTGTGGCATTTGCCACCGCCGGGTATAAGCCGGAAGAAATGGGGCTGGGTCCGGTTTTCGCGATCCCTAAAGTTCTAAAACTGGCAGGATTAAAACTGACCGACATGGAAGTAATCGAACTGAACGAAGCTTTTGCGGCGCAATCGCTGGCAGTAATCCAGGAGGCGGGACTTGATCCGGAACGCGTCAATCCCAATGGCGGAGCGATTGCCTTGGGCCATCCGCTGGGTTGCACCGGAGCAAAGCTGACTGCAACTGTAATCCGCGAACTAAAACGCTGCAACGGACGCTACGGGATGGTTACCATGTGCGTCGGTGGCGGGATGGGTGCGGCCGGGATATTTGAAAATCTGCAATGACCTTCCCATCCAGGTGAGCAGTTACCTTCGGCATCGGCTTGAGACCTGCAAGCGGTTCTACAATGAACTTCCCGGCGCCGCATCTTTAAACGGACACCCGCCTGCCCCAGGAGCGTAGATGGCAACAGTATCGGCAACTCCAAAAAGCAAAATTTCTGGTGGCAGCTTCCTGCTCGAAAATCGAAGCGCCTCTGACGTTTTCACACCCGAGGACTTCACCGAGCAGCATCAGCTCATCGCTCAAACCGCAGAAGATTTTGCCGCGAATGAAATTGTGCCGAACATTGAAAAGATGGAACACAAGGATTTTTCCATCTCCCGTGATCTGCTCAAGAAGGCCGGCGAACTGGGACTAAGTTCCGCGGAAATTCCCGAGGTTTACGGCGGTATGGAACTGGACAAAGTGACGGCATCGATTATTGCCGACCACATCGCAAAATACGCGGGGTTCGCAACCACGTGGGGCGGCCACACCGGAATCGGCACCTTGCCTATCGTTTATTTCGGAAGCGAAGAACAAAAGAAAAAATACCTGCCGCGCCTGGCCTCCGGCGAAATTGTCGGAGCCTACGCGCTGTCCGAGGCATCGTCGGGATCCGACGCTTTGAATTGCCGCGCTCGCGCGGAACTTTCTGCCGACGGGAAATACTACGTGCTCAACGGCGAAAAAATGTGGATCACCAACGCCGGCTTCGCCGATCTGTTCACCGTGTTTGCGAAAATCGGCGGGGAAAAATTTACTGCTTTCCTGGTGGAGAAAACGTTTCCCGGATTTTCCATCGGCGCCGAAGAGCACAAGATGGGCATCCGTGGGTCCTCCACGTGTCCGTTGATCCTCAACGACTGCCAGGCGCCTGTGGAAAATGTATTGGGGGAGATTGGCAAGGGGCACGTCATCGCATTCAACATCCTGAACGTGGGCCGGTTCAAACTTGGAGCCATGTGTGTGGGCGGCGCTCGAGTTTCGCTGGAAAACGCGGTGCAGTACGCCAAACAACGCAAAGCATTCGGCAAAGTGATAGCCGATTTCGGCCTGGTTCGCGAAAAAATCGCCAGCATGGCGGCACTGATCTTCGTCGGAGAATCACTGGTTTACCGCACCGTTGGCATGATGGATGATGCTTTGTCACAGATCGATAAGCACGCGCCCGGCGCAGACAAAGAAACCCGCAAAGCCATCGAGGAGTATGCCGTGGAGTGTTCGATCATCAAGGTCTGGGGATCGGAGATGATTGACTACGTCGTCGATGAGACAGTCCAGATTTACGGCGGATATGGTTTCGTCGAGGAATACCCGGCGGAGCGCGCATACCGGGATGCACGCATCAACCGGATCTTTGAAGGCACCAACGAAATCAACCGCCTGATCATTGCCGGGTTTCTTCTGAAGCGTGCCGCCTCCGGCCAGCTGCCGCTCATGCCTGCCATCAAGAAGTTGATGGACGAAGTCATGTCCGGCGCCTCAACTGAGGATTTCGAAGGGCCATTATCAGAAGAGCGGAAACTGGTTTCATCCGCCAAGAACCTGACTTTATTTGCCGCTGGAGTCGCCAGCCAGAAATATATGCAGTCGATTCAAGATCAGCAGGAAGTAATGGGCGCAATCGCCGACATGGTTATCGAAGTCTATGCCATGGAATCCGCGACACTTCGCGCCCAAAAAATCGCAGAGCAAAGCGCCTCCTCGGCAATGCTCCCGATTGCCATGACCCGGGTCTATCTATCGCAAGCCATGGAAAAGATGGAATCTGCAGCGAGGAAAGTAGTTGCGGCAGCAGCGGACGGGGACACATTGCGGGCGCAATCCGCAATTCTGCGGCGGCTGGCGAAACATGATCCTATCAATACGATTCAACTGCGCCAGGAAATTTCTCAGAAGGTCATCGAACGAGGGAAGTACGCACTGAACTAGATTCGGGTGAAACCCGCATACCTTAATCAGAACTTTTCGCTACTGCCTGCATAACGCTCTGAATCAATTCTTTCGCATCGGTTAAATTCTTCATTACCATCTGGATATCCAACACAGGCCGGCCAGGCCAGCGCTGGCTTTGGCAATATACCGCGTGCTGTCCCACCAGAGCCATGGCGTCGGTGATCATGTCCATGGTGACCGCGAGCCGCCCTCGGGGAATCCCCATCATCGTCTCGTAATGTTCAAGCTCATCGCGCTTTTCTTCAAAAACTGGCATGTCTGAATTGTACTGTGCCCCGCTTTCGGAGGATAATTTCGACGCACTAACCAATTCTGGTTTATAGGGTCTAAGTATGAGGTACTTCCTTCCAGGAGAGAAATTATGAAAACCAGGTTCACGATTTTGTCCTGCACCGTGCTGACCGTACTCGCTTGCATCGCGGCTTTCGCGCAAGACAACAACAACCGTCCCAGTCCGCCCGCGAGTGCGCAATGCAAATTTGCTGATGGCAAGACGGTCTCGATTGACTACTCGAGCCCGCGCATGAAAGGGCGAAAGATTTACGGAGGGTTGGTCCCTTATGGCCAAGTGTGGCGCACCGGAGCCAACGATGCCACAACCTTCGTGACCACCGCTGACTTGACCATCGGCGGTAAGGATATCCCCGCAGGTTCCTACACCATCTTCACCGTGCCCAACCAGAATCAGTGGACACTTATCGTCAACAAGAAGACTGGGGAGTGGGGAATTCCTTATAAATGGGAGGGCGACGAACTGGCCCGGGCCAACATGACGGTTTCAAGGACGCCTGCGGCGGTCGAGAACCTGACAATCGTCTTCGACGAGAAGGGCGACAGCTGCGCCTTACACATCGACTGGGAAAACACACGCGCTTCGGTCGATGTCAGCGAAAAAAGGTAATTCGTGGTGGGAACCGGCAGAGGTCTAGCTTGCTGCCGGTTTCCACCGGAGATTCGGTTTCCTGGCGGCGGCGGTTTCGTCCAGACGGGACACGCGCGTCGTATGCGGCGCTTGCAGCACCGTCTGCGGATCTTCATCCACCTCGCGCGCGATCGAGCGCATCGCCTCCACGAACAAATCCAATTCCTCAATCGATTCGCTTTCAGTGGGTTCGATCATTAGCGCTCCCGGAACGATCAAAGGGAAGGCTGTCGTGTAGGGATGGAAACCGTAATCGATCAGGCGTTTGGCGATGTCCATGGTGCGCACGCCTTTTTTTGCCTGTAACTTGTCGCTAAAAACCACTTCGTGCATTGTGGGAGTCTTGTACGGCAAATCGTAAGTGCCATCCAGGCCCTTGCGAATGTAGTTAGCATTCAACACCGCATCTTCGGTGGTCTGGCGCAGCCCGTCCGGGCCATTCGCCATAATGTAGGCCAGAGCGCGGACAAACATTCCAAAATTTCCGTAAAACGCGCGCACTCTTCCAACACTTTGCGGCCGGTCGTAATCGAAGGCCAGCGTGGAGTCGGGGTTTTCCTTCAAAACCGGGGTGGGAAGATAGGGCTCGAGAGTTCGCTTCACCGCGACCGGGCCGGAACCCGGGCCTCCTCCACCGTGCGGAGTGGAAAATGTCTTATGCAAGTTAAGGTGCATAACGTCCACACCGAAGTCGCCGGGACGCACCTTGCCGACCAGGGCATTCATGTTTGCGCCGTCCATGTAGAGCAATCCACCCTTGGCGTGCATGAGGTCAGCAATTTTATGGATATCCTGCTCGAAAACTCCCAACGTGTTGGGGTTGGTGAGCATGAGCGCGGCGACGTCCTCATTCATTTGCGATGTCAAAGCCGCAACGTCCACCATGCCGGCCGTATTCGACTTCAGGTTTTCAACCGCGTAGCCGGCAGTTGCAGCGGTGGCAGGGTTGGTGCCGTGAGCTGAATCCGGAATCAGTATTTTCTTACGCGGCGAGCCTTTAGATTCATGGAAAGCGCGCACCATGAGCAGTCCAGTCAGTTCACCGTGGGCGCCGGCGGCGGGTTGAAGCGTGATCGCATCCATGCCAGTAATCTCGATAAGGCAGTCGCTCAAGGATTTCATAATGCGCAATGCGCCCTGGGCGATGCTTTCGGGCAAATAAGGATGGCCGTTCGCCAATCCTTCGAGACGCGCCACGACTTCATTGACTCGCGGGTTATATTTCATGGTGCACGAGCCCAGCGGGTACATCCCGAGGTCAATGGCGTAGTTCCATGTGGAGAGACGGGTAAAATGCCGGATGATCTCGATCTCGCTGACCTCAGGCATGGAGCCGAGAGTTTTTCTTTCCGCCGAGCCCAGTAATTTCCCAGCATCGACTTCCGGGACATCCGACTGCGGAAGCCGCCATGCCGCTTTTCCCGGAGAAGACTTTTCGAAAATTAATCCTTCATTCTGGTTTACGTGGCGCGTTGATTTTCGTGTTACCGGATTCATAGCGCCACCTTTTCCATGTCTCTGACTTCTTCTCTCCTGCCGTGCTGTTTAATTGCTGAAGCCGCCGAATCGATAGCTTTTCGCGAAGTCGTTTCAGTGCAGCACCACAGCGCCGCGTTACCCAGCTCGGGGTAAAACTTCCGCAGCGGAAGTCCGCCTACAATCTTCTGTTCCAACAGTCGGGTATTGATTGTGGCCGGGTCTTCCTCTGTCTCAATCACGAATTCGTTGAACCGGGGCGCGCCGGAAAACAACACCTTCCCGAGCTTGCCAAGTTCGCGGACGCCATAATCCGCCTTGGCAAGATTCAGCTTCGCCAACTCCATGAGTCCGGTTTTACCGTAGATGGTCATAAAAATATTTACTATGAGGGCGATCAAAGCTTGATTGGTGCAGATATTCGAGGTCGCCTTCTCGCGGCGGACGTGCTGCTCGGGTGTTGCCAGGTTAAGCACGAATCCGCGCTTGCCAGTCTTATCCGTGTTCTGGCCCACAAGACGGCCGGGCATCTGTCTGACGTATTGCTCGCGGGTAGCGATCACGCCGCAATATGGGCCGCCGAATCCAAGGGGGACGCCAAATGATTGCGCTTCCATGGCAATGACGTCTGCCTGGCTGGGCGGCACCACGATCCCTAAAGATAAGGCCTCGGCAACTGCCACTACTAACAACGCGCCATGCTTGTGAGCCAGCTCAGCGACAGCATTTACATCCTCGATAGTTCCAAAGAAATTCGGAGACTGGATCAGAACACAAGCCGTGTCCGGTGTTAACGAGCGTTCCAGCGCCTCCAGATCGACGCGGCCGTTGCCGGTAAATCTGGCCTCCGAAAGTGGCATCCCTTGGTGAAAAGCGTAAGTTGCGAGAACTTCGCGATATTCGGGGTGCACGGTGCGGGCAGCAACCACGGATCGGCGTCCGGTAAGCCGGACGGCCATCATTACTGCCTCCGCGGCTGCGGTGGAGCCATCGTACATGGAAGCGTTTGCCACCTCCATGCCGGTCAGCTCGCAAATCATGGACTGAAACTCGAAGATTGATTGCAGCGTGCCCTGCGATATCTCCGCCTGGTAAGGGGTATATGCGGTGAGAAATTCCCCCCGGGAAATAAGCGAATCAATAATTACCGGCCGGTAGTGGGAGTACGCGCCGGCGCCAAGAAATGTAGCGTAGCCTTCGCCATTTTCCCGCGATCGCTCCCGAAACCAGTCCAGAATTTCCGATTCCGCCATCTGCCGCGGGACCTTCAAGTCGCGCTTGAGCCGGTATTCCGCAGGAATGGGCGAGAAAAGATCGTCGATAGATTGGACGCCTATCGCTTTTAGCATGGATTGGCGATCGGCGGGGGATTTAGGGAGATAACGCATAGAACTTGTATTAGATGTTAATGCGTCAGTTGGCGACTCGGCTGCGCGAAATAAAGCTAGTGTTCCTCTGCCACGAATTGCTCGTAGTCGTGAGCAGAGAGCAGGGACTGTACTTCGGACGGATCTTTCAGAGTAATTTTAATTAACCATGCACTGTGGGCATCCTTATTGACGCTTTCGGGCGCCGTAGTTAGTTCTTCGTTCGTTTCCGTCACCGTGCCGGATGCGGGAGAGTACAGGTCGGAGACAGCTTTGACCGATTCCACCGTGCCGAATGGTTTTCCTTTTGATATTTCCGTGCCGGTCCGCGGAAGCTCGACAAACACAATGTCTCCCAGCGATTCCTGGGCATGATAGGTAATGCCGATGGTCGCGTTGTTCCCATCTACGCGGATCCATTCATGTTCCTTGGTGTATTTAAATTCGGTGGGATATTTCATTTTAATCAATCCTCAGGCGAGTCCAGCCTTCTAGGTTACGCCGCACGTTTCTTCGGCCGCTTATAGAACGGGGTGGGCACGACTTTTGCCGCCACTCTCTGGCCTCTAATTTCTACGAATACAGTTGATCCGAGGTTCGCGAATTCGGGAGGAACATACGCAAGTGCGATGTTCTTTTTCAAAAATGGCGCATAGGAGCCGCTGGTTACGTAGCCAATTTCTTTGGCGGCCTCATCGAGGACTTTATATCCATCCCTGGCGATGCCGCGGTCGATCATCTCCAGTCCGATCAAAGTGCGCTGGATTCCCTCCTGCCGCGCTTTCTCCAGCGGCGGTCGTCCAATAAATTCCGGCTTGTCCATTTTGCAAAAGCGGTCAAGGCCGGCTTCCCAAACATTGATGCTGTCCGATATTTCATGCCCATACAGGGGCAGTTTGGCTTCAAGGCGCAATGTATTCCGCGCGCCCAAGCCGCATGGCGCCGCGCCGAATTCTTTACCTGCCTCCAAAATCGCATTCCATACTTGGGCACCGGTTTCTTCGTCCGGGGGAATATAAATCTCGAATCCATCGTCGCCGGTATAACCTGTCCGCGCGATGAGAATGTTTTCCAGATCAACAACTTTGCCGTGAGTAAACCAGTAAAACTTCACTGCTGACAAATCGGCGTCGGTCAATTTCTGTAGAAGGCCTTGCGCGTGCGGACCCTGAATGGCGATTTGCGTATAGGAGTCGGAAAGATCTTTGACGTCAGTATCAAACTGGCGGGTGTTGTCGCGCACCCAGTTGAAATCCTTTTCCCCGGTGCCCGCGTTGATAACAAGAAGATAGTTATTCTCGCCCAGACGGTGAATGACCACGTCATCCACAAAAGTGCCGGTCGGATAGAGCAAAGCGGAATATTGCGCCTGTCCAATGGCAAGGCTGGAGGCGTCATTCATGGAAATGTGTTGGACCGCGTTTAGGGCCTCGGGGCCCGAGATCTGGATATCGCCCATATGGCTGACGTCAAAAATACCGACGGCGGTTCGGACCGCATTATGCTCGCCAATAATTCCGCCAGCGGAAGGATATTCGACCGGCATATCCCAGCCGTTGAAATCGACCATCTTTGCTCCCATCTGGCGATGTAAGGCGTTCAGAGCTGTCTTTCGAGTTTTTATCGCGGGGGCAAGAACTGCGGACAAACGCACCTCAAATCAAGAGCTTGGCAACTCAGCGTTCGGACTGATTAAGCTAACACGCGCGCGCCAACCGCTTCAACCGAGCCCAGTCCGTTGCGTTCGAGTCCGGGAGCGAACGTCACAGTTACCATCGATACTTTTTGCTTCTTTGCGCCAGCGATAAAGTTGGCATGATGAGCACCGCTGCCAAAGCCAAATTCCGTTGCCTTCAGTGTGAGTTGAGTGAAGGTCGCTGCGAGTGTGAAAAATATTGTGGCATTTGCCAGGGCACGGTCGATGTCAGGCTCTGCGAGGATGGTATTTATTACTGCGGGCCCTGTCGTGAAGCCTGCGAATACAGGCCTGAAAACTAACGCTGCAATCTTCGTCGCCCGCCAAGACTCTTAGGATCTCTGTCCCCACTTCAATTTCGTACGCAGTACATCGAAGAAAGTCCCCTTGATGTGCAGCAACTTCACCTGATATTCGGATTTACGGCAAAGAACCCGGTCGCCGTCCAACAGCGGCATCCCAATTTGTCCGTCAATGCTCAGGTATGCCTCATCCTCCCCCGTTTTCGCTACGATCTCAATCTGGACTGTATCGCGGACCACGAGGGCCCGGTGGCTGAGCGAATGGGCCGCAACCGGCGTGATGACAAATGCCTCCATCGCAGGCGTGAGGACAGGGCCACCGGCCGCCAGCGAATATGCGGTTGAACCGGTTGGCGTGGAGACGATCAAACTGTCCGCGGTATAACTGGAGACGAAGCTCTTATCGATATAGAGGTCGCAATGGTTCAACCGCGCGATCGTAGCCTTGCCGAGCACCACATCATTGACGGCCTCGTAGCGGGCAACGCATTGCTCGTTGCGCACCACTTCACAGTGAATCATGGATCGCGGCTCGGCATGGCAACGGCCTTCCTCGATCCCCTCCAGAGTTGCATACATCTCGTCGAGTGGAACTTCCGTCAAAAATCCGAGTGAGCCCAGGTTCACACCCATCACTGGGATGCCCGATTTCGCCACCGCGCGGGCTGCGGAGAGGAGAGTGCCGTCGCCTCCGAGAACAACCACGAAGTCCAGGGGCTCGGAAGCCATGTCGTCCCGCGAAAGGATCTTCGAGCCCGCAGCATAAGCAGCAGTCTCAGGATCGACCACGACCTGATAATTTCGCTCGCGGAACCACTCCAGTAGACCTGAAACAATATCGGCAAGGGCGGGCTTGTTTGGTTTAGAAACGATGGCGGCCCGTTTAGCCTTAGTGGATAGCTTCTTCTCAGCGCACATTTAAGATTCGCAATTGTACAGAATCCCGCGGAAAAAACTTGCGCGCTAGAAAACTCCCAGCAGCAAGAACTCGCGGTTGCCCTCGCCACCTAAAATAGGCGATTCCAATTCCGGCCCGCAAGCGCAGCCTTCCGCGAGAAGTGCGTTGCGGATCTTCTCCACTGCAGCTATTTGGGCGGCGAAGTCGCGTACGATGCCGCCCTTTCCTACCTGTTCGCGGCCAACCTCAAATTGCGGCTTGACCAAGACTATAATTTTTCGCCCTTGTCTTTCGGCAGACGTTTTAGGCAGCGCTGACAAGATCACCGCAGGCAACACTAAGGTCGCGGAAATGAAAGATACGTCCACAACAACTAAATCTACGGTTTCTCCCAGTACCTCGCGCGTCAAATAGCGGGCATTGGTTTTTTCCAGCAGCCGCACGCGTGAGTCCTGACGAAGCCGGAAATCAATTTGACCGTAGCCCGTATCCACCCCGATCACGCGAGACGCGCCGCGTTGAAGCAGGCAGTCGGTGAAGCCTCCGGTGGAGACGCCGACGTCGAGACAGGTTTTTCCTGTGACATCAATTTGCCAGTGCTCCAGCGCTTTTTCCAGCTTAAGACCACCGCGGCTGACGAACTTTAGATCTTCGCCCAGAAGCTCGAGCCGCGCATCTGCTGCGGTAGCTTCGCCCGCCTTTTGCGCCTTCTGTCCATTGACTAGAATTTTGCCGGCAAGAATCAAAGCCTGCGCGCGCTCTCGGGAAGGCGCAATTCCGCGCTCAAACACTAATTTGTCCAGGCGCCTTTTCAATGCCGGCTCCGGTGGATTTGCTTCGCCCAGTGCATTCTATGTTCCATTTGGAGCATTACGCTGAAGGGCGCTTGGCACCCGGCTTTGTGCAAAGAGTGAAAATCTTCGTCGAATGAGGAAGTTAGAAATTCCCTCGGCGGCTTTCGCACAGAGTTTCCCACGTGTATGTTGAAAACTTTTCATGCCGGGCAGGCTGCCACCTTTCCGGCGCGGACATGTTCGAATTTCGGGTGGAATTCGTCACAAAAAAAACCGTCCCTGAGGACGGTTCTGATCCCAGCTGGCCGGAACCCTAACCGGCAACTTCTTCGAGAACTTTCTGATCAATATCGAAATTCGAGTGCACATTTTGCACGTCGTCCTGATCCTCGAGTGCTTCCATCAGCCGGATCATCGTAGCGGCTGCCGATCCTTCA
>JAFAWN010000214.1 GCA_019241735.1 Terriglobales bacterium | reverse complement strand
GCAGGTAACGCTGGCGCAGAATGGGATCCTCACAATAGCGCGACTCCCAATCCTCAGGTGCCCCCACTGTCCGGCGAATATGATCAAGATGATCTTCCCGAATGTTGTCGTCATCTTTGGAGAGTGTGCGCACCAATTCCCGCCAGATAGCGTGCCGGTTTCTTCCGGGATCGAGCGTACTCTTAGCTCCTCGCGAGTTGAAGGTAAGGTCCACCGGTTGTCTTGCCAGCATCAGCAAACGGTAAAGCCTCAGGTACCACGCCATTCGAGGTTGCTTCCGGAGCGAGTACCCGGTGATGAAGAACAGGCATTTCAAATCTTCTTCCACGAGCAGCGGCAGCATTTGCGTCACGTTATTCAACAGCCCGTCATCGCAAGTGAGGAGCGCGGCGCGGGACGGCAGCCCTTTCCGGCCCTGAAGCCAAAGGCGAAAATCATCCGGGGTTATCACCGAGTAATTCGATTTCAGAAAACGCAGCTGATGGCGAAACGCTTCAGCCTGCAGCAATCCATCGTCCATGAAGCGGTCATCGCTGAAATAGGATTGCGGAATGACGCCGTGGTAAGTCAATACCGCAATTGTTCCCTGATGCCCGCTGCGCCAGCGTTTCAAAAATCCCGAAGCGCCCAGGGATGGATAAACCACTTTCCGTAACAGGCTTCCCGCAAGGCCGGGTGGGGGCTGTGGGCTATTATTTTCTCGCGCCCGTGCGTGGTCCCGAAGGGGAGCGCCGCCGAACAGAACCTGCTTCAATGTGCCCGGCTGCAAAGGTTCCGAAAGTTTCCGCAACACGCTGTCACTGAAATCAATTTTTTCCGAGACTCCGGCGCCAAGCAGGTCCGGAATCTGATAAATCTCGGATGGATGATTCATCAGAATGCCCGCGCCAAACTTCGAGAACTGCGCCGCATAACCCGTGTCTTTTGTTTCCAGCCAGCCGCAATTGAAAAAAGGGATTCGTTCCAAAGTGCATTCCACCGCTACGCTTGAATTAACGCTAATGCCAAACCACGCGTCGCGAATTACTTCCGATGCAAAGCGACGTCTGGTGATTTCAATCAATCCCTGGTCTGATGGGGGCACCGTAGCCTTGATCAAACGGCTTCGATCCAGTCGGCTTTCAAACGGATGCAACTTCACTATGACCTTGCATTGCGCCTTTCGCGCCAGATCACAGAGCTTGGGAAGTATTTCGCGATAGGCTTCATCGGCCCGCCCTTGTACGATTTCATAGGGCTGAGAGAAAAAAACGATCGGCGCGCCTGCCTCTGGAGGCCTTCGGGGTGCGGCATGGAACGAGATTGGTGCACCTTTCATCACAGTTTCAGCCGGTATCCCGCAAGCATTGACCAGGAAGTCCGCCTCCATCTCCCCTTTAACCATGTGCACGTCCGCATAGGATTTTCGGCTGGCAAGCACCGAGTCGAGCGCGCCATGCGCGCAATAAACCGTCCGTATGCCGATCTGCGAGGCGAGCATCTGAGGAATCCGGGTATAGACGTTCAAATCGTCTGCACACAGCACGCTCTCAACCGGTTCTTGATCGAACAAGGACTGCCAGGCATCACGGACCGAGAGGCCGGTGGTTAGCAGTGAAGGAATATCCGCAAGCAGGTTCGCGTCGTAAGCCCATTTCAGCTGCTCCGCCGAGCACAGCACTTCGCGGCTGAACTGATGCCAGCGTTCGATCAAAGAGGCGGACTCTGCACTGGTCTGTTCCGCGGGGACCGCGTACGCGGCCAGGGTCGCCGTCAGCACATTAGTGGGTGGAAGCGCGTAAGTCCCGTTGCGCCGGGTTGAGACCAGCAGAAACTTTTGCTCCGGCAACAGGCTGGCATACGCCACGACCGTGCGCGCGACGTTCACATAGGGAGAGGGCAGCAACACCACCGGTCCGGTGGCCGCGGCGCGCCGCTGGTTTGGCCATCGTCTTCGCCATTGGTAGTGGGGGTCCCATTTATCGAATGCAATCTCCAAACCCTGCGCCGGGGTCAACCGGCGTAGCCGTGACACAACCGAACGCTGCAACTTCTTGTTCTCCGGCTGCCCAAAATGCGGGATTTCCTTTCGCCATGCCTGGCGCAAAACATTACACAGCGGGGACCAGCGGCTGACTTGCACTTCCGCACCTTCTCCAATGTGGTCCCGCAATCGTCCGATAAGACAGAGGACCTGAAGCAGTTGATATTTCGACGCTCCCTGTATTTCCCACCAATCCAGTCCCCGCGAGTCAATCAACCGGTTGCGGCCACCCTCGATCATCTGACTGATTGTGCGAAAGATTTCAACGGGCTGCTGAAAGTCATAGAGGCTCACAACCGGAGTCTTCAGTTCCCGTGCCCAACGCTCGTAGCAGTGCGGTCCCGCCCATCCGAAATCAACGACGAGGTCCCATTTATGATTCTTCCATCCCCCCAGCCAGGGGGTGTCCTCGGGATGGAGCAACAGAACTTTCATTGCCGGTCACACATTTTGTGGCGGGTAGAAGAATTACCCAGCATCTGCCTCAAGGGGACGAGAATATCTCATGATAATTGTGCGAGGAACACTTCGGAGCATCGTTGAAAACTTCGGAAGATTATTGATCCCTTCGGAGGCAGGCCCTGATATTTCTAACGAAGCGAACGTACCAGCTCGAACGCCTCGGCCGCAGCACAGCCCGCCACCCCTCCCCAACGGCGCGCGATGGCAGTTAGCGCCTCGATGGAACGCGGATTCGGGAAGTTACGCATTTCACTTTCGTATTGGCGCATCGCTTCTAACTTCAACTCTAATGTCGCAGAGATATCCACGAACACGGTGGGCTTGAAAACCGGGGATAGTTGCGCGAACCCCCATTCCGTGGATGATGCGATTTCGAACATGTACAAATCTTTCGTGGGCCGGCCTTCGAGTGGACGGGTGGCGGTAAGCACCGCGCGGCTGGTCAACTGGTGGTCAACGTTCAGGTCGCCGCCGTGGTGGGTGTATACCGCCTCAGGCTGCCAGCGCTCGATGAGTTCCTCAATCGCCTTAACGATGTCGAGCAAAGGCAGCGTGTCAAAACGATTGTCAGGTAATCCATGAAGCACAAGGTCTTTAACCGCGAGAAGCTTCGCCGCGCGCTGGCTGGATTCGCGTAAGGCTTTCAGCGCCACCGGGTCGGCTGCGGTACGCTGCGCATGGCGCGACGTTATCCCTTCGCCTAAAATCGATATGTAAACGGAGTGTCCTTCGCGGACCAGTCGCCCCATCGTTCCGCCGCAGCCCAAAATTTCGTCATCAGGATGGGCCGCCACTACCAGTACATTCATGTTCTGGCACCCTTCTGGCTCCCTGAAACTATGGTAAGGCTCTCCGGGCCGGCATTGAACAGTAAGTCTATCGCCGCGAGGTTGGGCTCAAAACCCGGGTAAGCCTGAGCGTACTGGGGATGAGCGTAATCATCGAAGCGAACTGCAATTTTCGCATCGTGGAATATCTCTTGGCGCAAATAATTACGCCCCAGCGGGCCGGAGAGATAAGTCGTGGCATTGAGTTCGCGGCACAGGCTCAACACAAGTTCATCCTTCTTTCCGGAAAAGTTCATTTGAGAACTGTAGTACAACTTTGTCCGAATCTCGAATGCATTCAGAAGATACGCAGTGATCTCCCGCGTCACGTCTGCGAGCTTCTCCCACTGGCGCGAATAAATGTTCTCAAAAAACCCGGCATGCTGCGCAAAGAATGGCGCTCTGGAATAATGCAGCCGGAGGTTTTGCCAGTGTCCGTCGGACCAGGGTTTGTCGTTCGCAATCTCCGTCTGGTTGATCGGGAGGTCGCCAAACTTGCCCGCTGTTTTAACCGGGACGGTCAACCATCGCCAGCCTTCGGGCGTGCGGATTTTATTTCTGTTGATGAAGCTGTTTTTCTCGAACTGCACGTGGTCCAGCACCACGTGAGCGTCGGAAGCAGCGATGCGATGGAAATAACCTAACCATGGCAGATACGCCGGCTGATTGATCGAAACAATCATGCTTTGCGATCTGGATCGCCGCGCAAAAGCACCAGGGTTGAATGTCCCGCGGGACAAAGTCCCTGCTGTTGCGTCGGTTTGAAACCCGCCTTAAGAAACCCGGAGCACCCCGCGGGATTATCTTCCCGGACACAGGCTCGGATCTCCGCCACACCCCATTCCTTGAATATCACATCACAACCTTGTCTGATCGCAGTGACCCCCAGACCGCGCGCGGTGTAAGGTTTCAATAGATAGGCAGAAATGGCGCATATTCCGCGATCCACGGGGTCAAACCGGACTTGCCCAGCCGGGTCTCCATCGACCAGGACTATGAACATCTTGCGCTGATTTCCGCTTACCGCTGATTCGAACCAGCGCCGATGCTCTTCCCAGGTTACCGTCCTTCCGGATGAGCTGCGGGCCACCAAAAAGGGATCGTTGCGCCAGGAGAATACCATTTCAGCATCCGCGATCAACGCCGGCCGGAGCGTGACGCGAGGCGCATCTCCACTCACTCAAAATCCTCCGCGCGGAAAATGTGTCCCGCAGCAATACTCCTTGCTAAATGCCGCGCGATCAACTTTCCCGCATCCTTCGGGGGGAACCCAATCCCTGGCCGCCGGAAAGCAATGTCAGACTCCGTTAACCGGTGTCCGATCGGAAGCTGGCGATCCGCTACACAGGACAGCCGGAACTCTTGGCGGCCCGACTGTTCGGATGATGCCGGCCCCAGCTCCGCGGTTCCGAGCATTGTTTCAACCATGCGCACGCCTTGCGCCATTTTGCGGAATTCTTCCGGATCAGCGGAGAAATGATGGTCGGGGCCAGGCAGGGTCTTATCCAGCGTGAAATGTTTTTCGATCATGCACGCGCCCAATGCCACTGCCGCCATCGCCGCCACCGTGCCCTCAGAGTGATCGCTCAGACCTGTAGGACATTCGAACTCCTCACGCAACGCAGCGATTTTTCGCAAATTCAAGTCCGCGGGAGCCGTGGGATACGAAGAAGTACAGTGGAGCAGGATCAAGTTCCTGCCACCCGCGCTTCGAAAAGCCTGCACTGCATCGTTAATCTCCGCCCGCGTAGCCATCCCGGTCGAAATCACCGTCGGTAGGCCGGTGCGGGCCATTTCCTCAATCAGGGGCAGATGAGTGAGATAGTCCGATCCATTTTTCAGCATCGGCGCGTTGGCCGCCATCAGCTCTTTCAGGCTACCGGTCGAACTCGGCGTGCTGAAAAAGATTACATCCCGCTGGTCGCAATGTTCGCGCAATGCGCGTAAGCTGTCCGACGGCAGTTCACAGCGCTTGAACATTTCATGTTGCGATTCGACAACTTTGCGTCCTTGCGATACATATTCGTAACTCAGCGAACGAT
>JAFAWN010000082.1 GCA_019241735.1 Terriglobales bacterium | reverse complement strand
CTGCGAAGTCGTGAAGGAAAAGAACGCCTCGGCATATCGTCAGTTGGCCCAACTGCGCGGATTCGACATGAACCGCACCTGGATGATCGGCAACAGTCCGAAATCGGACATCAATCCGGCGCTGGCAGTGGGCCTGAATGCGGTGTTTGTTCCGCACCACTCGACGTGGATCCTGGAACATGAAGAAGTGACGGACGCGATACCTCCCAACCGGCTGCTAACCGTCGAGAGGTTCGCCCACTTGCGCGAACACTTTTGAGTATTTCAGGATTGAGTGACAGTGGACGGCTGGGCGCAGAATTTGTCGAAGGCGCGCTTCAGTTCACCGGCAATGTCATTTGCATCGCGAGTTTCAATGTCGCTGCGCTGCATCATGTACACCAATTTTCCATCGCGCAACAATGCGATCGATGGTGAAGACGGCGGGAATCCGGTGAAGTATCCGCGGGCGCGTTCCGTAGCTTCGGCATCCTGTCCCGCAAAAACCGAAAAAATATTCTCCGGACGCGCAGATTGTTGCAGCGCCATCCTCACTGCCGGGCGCATGCGGCCGGCGGCGCATCCGCAGATAGAATTCACAATTACCATTGAAATTCCAGGCTGATTTGCAATCGCCTGATCAACCTCTTGCGCGTTCCGAAGTTCCTTTACTCCCAAGCGCGTCAACTCCTCGCGCATGGGTACAACCATGATCTCTGGATACATTAATGTTTCCTCTACAATCATTGTAATATGCCGTCGCGTCTCGCGCGTTGAACGCCAGGCATCCTCTACATGATCATCCAGGAAAATGTCCCTCTAGCGCGGCTGACTACCCTTGGCGTCGGAGGCCAGGCCCAATATCTTGTCGAAGCCGTCAGCGCCCCCGAAGTTAAGGAAGCGGTCGCGTTTGCCCACAAGCGCCAGCTGAAGCTGTTCGTTCTCGGCGGCGGCAGCAATGTCGTAATTTCCGATAGCGGCTGGCCGGGCGTGGTCCTCAAGGTTGCGATTGCAGAAACTGACCAGAGTACGCAGGATGGGAAACGCATCTACGAGGTGGGGGCCGGGGCGTCCTGGGACAAATTTGTTGAACTGGCAGTGGCAAATAACTGCGCCGGCGTGGAGTGCATGAGCGGCATCCCGGGAAGCGTTGGCGGCACACCGGTGCAGAATGTTGGCGCCTATGGTCAGGAGGTTTCGCAGACCATTGAATCGGTTCAGGCGCTTGATCTCCGCGATGGAGAGATACGCGAACTCTGCCATGCTGCGTGCGGCTTTGGGTATCGCACCAGCATATTCAATACCACCGAATATGGCCGGTACGTTGTCCTTAAGGTGCGGTACGCGCTAACCCCGGGTGGCGAAGCCCACATCGACTATGCGGACTTGAAAAAATATTTTGCCGGGTGGCGTAAAACTCCCACGCTGGCAGAAGTTCGCGATGCCGTGCTTAAGACGCGCGCAAGTAAAGGCATGCTGATCATTCCCGGGGATGACGATTGCCGCAGCGCGGGCTCATTCTTCAAGAACCCCATACTGTCCGAAGAAGAGCATCTGGAATTGATGAATCGGGCGCGGGAAAAAAATCTCGACGTCCCCAGCTTTCCCGCAGGCAATCGGCGCAAAGTGTCCGCCGCATGGCTGGTGGAACATTCCGGCTTCAGCAAGGGCTATAACAATGGGCGCGTGGGCATCTCCGGCAAACATGCGCTGGCCATCGTGAACCGCGGCGGCGCCACCGCCGGGGATGTGCTGAAACTGAAAGATGAGATCCAACGGCGGGTGCAGGATATCTGGAACGTTAAGCTGATTCCGGAGCCGGTGTTTGTCGGATTCGATGCGGTCTAAATTTCGGTAAGCGGCGCCGCCCCAGACACTATCCTGCTTGGTCTAACCCCAGTGTGGGGAGAATAGCCTGTCCGGCGCCGGCGGCCCCGCCTGCTTTATTCATCGGCCAATCGCGCCGCTTCTTTAAAGACCTGAAGAAACATTTCGCGCGTCAATTTTCCGGTTTGCGTGTTTTGCTGCGACGGGTGGTATGAGGTCAGTAACACGTTACCATCCGGGGTCCGGTACTGGGCGCCATGGCGAAAGACGCAGGGCTTCGGAATCGCAGGCTGGCCGCTTCGTTTAAGGAAGTTGATGTAGGCATCAAACGCTATCTTGCCCAGGACGACGACCACCTTCAGACGCTTAAGTCCCTGGATTTCCCGGTCGAGATAAGGCGCGCAGCAGACCAACTCCTGCGGTAAAGGCTTGTTGTCG
>JAFAWN010000471.1 GCA_019241735.1 Terriglobales bacterium | reverse complement strand
CCCCACTCAATGTGACGCTCAATAAAACCCGCGCCTGCCGGCTGCGTGGAGCCACTAACTGTCACCAGTGGGCGCGATCTCACAACCGGTCACCGGGACTCCGTTCAAGACCGTGAATACAACCTTATTGGCCGCTATCCAGTAGGGAATTTCCCGGTAGTCGGGCACGTCAAAACAGGCCAGGTCAGCGTCCTTCCCCGGCTCGATCGATCCTTTGCGGTCTTGCAGTCCCAATGCCCAAGCACCATTTATGGTTGATGCAGCGATCGATTCCGCGGGAGACATTTTCATGTGGGTGCAAGCCAGGGACATGACAAAGGGCATGCTGACCGTAGGCGAGGTACCAGGGTTGAAATCGGTTGCCAGCGCGACGGGTACGCCGGAATCGATCAGTTTCCGCGCCGGAGGGAAGTTTCTCAACCCCAGAAAATGGTTTGCCCCCGGGACCAGCGTCGCTATGGTATTCCGCCGAGCCAGATAACGAATGTCGGCATCGCTGACGCAGTCCAGGTGATCGAAGGATGCGGGATCAAGTTCGAGTAACTCCAGCAACGCGGTCCTGCTCAACTGGCAAACGTGCGCGCGTGTCCCGAGATTATGGTTCCGGGCGGCGTCAAAGATTTTCCGGGTCTCGCCTGCCGTGAATGCTCCACGTTCGGTGAAGACGTCAACGAACTGCGCCAGTTTTTTCTTGGCCGCCTGAGGGATCATTTCGCGGCAGACCAGCTCGACATATTGTTTGCGGCGATTACGGAATTCGCGGGGAACGATATGCGCGCCCAGCAGGGTCGAAACCACAGTCCCGGGCCAATGGGAAGCGGCATCGCGGATGGCTTCCAGAGACTTGAGTTCAGAATCAAGCGTAAGACCGTAACCGGACTTGACCTCGACCGTGGTAGTTCCTTGCATGGCAATCGTGCGAAGGAATTGCAAGACTTTTTCGGCCAACTGAGACTTCCCTGCCTGGCGGACATCCCTGAGACTCGACTGTATTCCACCGCCGGCAGCCGCAATTTCTTCGTAGCTCGCGCCGGTCGTCCTCTTCTCAAAATCGACCAGGCGCGGAGAAATGAAAACCGGATGAGTGTGGGAGTCGACAAATCCCGGAAGAACGACTTTGCCGGCGCAGTCGATTTCGACAATTTTCTTGCGATTTTTTCGGATCCACGGGTCGCGAACCGCCTCTTTAGTCTTGCCGACAGAGACGATCTTGCCATTGAGGCAAAAAACTGAGGCGTCCTCGACGATGCCAAGATTTGAGAGGTCAGTTCCGCGGCGTGGGCCGGTGGCAGATCCACGCAACGTGAGAAGCTGACGAATATTGGTGAGAAGCAAGGCCGCCGGTTTTTTAGACGGCCTTTTTATGTCAGAGGACACTAGATCAAAAGTCTAGCATCTTCTTTCAGGAGGGCGGCCCGTCGCCGACCTAGGGATAACAGGAGTCGCGCTGTGTGCAAACTTTGTCAGGTAGATTGCTCCATGGGCACTTTAACCCCTTTGTCATTTGCGAACCGCTTTGCGTGTTCGTATCCCGCATCGGCGTGACGGATGATTCCCATCCCCGGATCCGTGGTCAAGACCCGTTCAATTCTTTTCGCCATGGCATCGGTCCCATCGGCCACCGTCACCTGCCCTGCATGGAGCGAGTAGCCAATGCCCACCCCTCCGCCGTTGTGGATCGAAACCCAAGAGGCTCCCGCGGCGGTGTTCAGCAGGGCGTTCAACAAGGGCCAGTCGGCCACGGCGTCGCTTCCATCCTTCATGCTTTCCGTCTCGCGATAGGGCGAGGCAACCGAGCCGCAGTCGAGATGGTCACGACCTATCACGATCGGAGCTTTAAGCTTGCCACTCTTAACCAGATCGTTCATGGCCAATCCGAATTCGGCGCGTTCCCCGTATCCCAGCCAGCATATGCGTGCCGGCAGGCCTTGGAATTTAATTCGCTTGCGGGCGAGGTCAATCCAGCGGCGCAGGGTGCGGTTTTCCGGAAACAACTCGAGCACCAACTGATCGGTTACAGCAATGTCGGAAGGTTCACCAGATAAAGCCACCCAGCGGAATGGGCCGCGGCCTTCGCAGAATAGAGGGCGGATGTAGGCGGGCACGAAGCCGGGAAAATCATAGGCTTTCGCCACCCCGCGCTGAAAAGCAAAGGTGCGGATGTTGTTGCCGTAGTCGAAGGTCACCGAGCCCATCTTCTGCAACCGCAACATGCCTTCGACATGGCGAGCGATGGCATCGAGCGAACGCTCGAGATAACCGTCGGGGTCGCGGGAGCGCAGTTCGAACGCATCTTCCAGGGTCATGCCGTTGGGAACGTATCCGTTCAGGGGGTCGTGAGCGGACGTTTGATCGGTAAGAATGTCCGGAACCACGCCACGCTCGGCGAGTTCAGGGATAATATCCGCGCAGTTCCCAACCAGCCCGACGGAAACATTCTCTTTCTTGCGCACGGCGTTTTTGAGAATGCGCAAGGCCTCATCGAGGGTGGTGACCATGAAATCGCAGTATCCGGTTTGCAAGCGCTTCTTGATACGCGCCGGGTCGACGTCGATGCCGAGAAACGCAGCGCCCGCCATGGTGGCGGCCAGCGGCTGGGCGCCGCCCATTCCGCCCATCCCACCACTGACAATCAGCTTGCCCGCGAGGTCACCGTGGAAATGCTTTTCGCCTGCGGCGGAGAAAGTTTCAAATGTTCCCTGCACGATCCCCTGGGAGCCGATATAGATCCATGATCCGGCCGTCATCTGGCCATACATCATCAGCCCGGCGCGTTCCAGTTCATGGAACTTCTCCCAGTTCGACCAATGTCCGACGAGATTGGAATTCGCAATCAGGACTCGCGGCGCATATTCGTGAGTGCGGAAAATCCCCACCGGCTTTCCTGACTGCACCAGCAGGGTTTCGTCATCGTCTAGACCCTTCAGCGATGCCACAATCGCGTGGTATGCCTCCCAACTTCGGGCTGCGCGCCCAGTCCCTCCGTAAACCACCAGGTCTCGCGGACGCTCGCCGACCTCTTCGTCGAGGTTGTTCATGAGCATGCGCATGGCGGCCTCCTGCGGCCATCCTTTGCAGCTCAGTTCTGTTCCATGGGGAGCCTTCAGCGGCGGAAGAAAGGTGGTCTGGACATCAGTTTCCACGGGCATAGAGGAATGTTAGCAAATAAAGGATGGGCGGGTGAAACGGGCGACACCCAAAACCTTTTAACCGCGGAGCGCAGAGAACGCAGAGGA
>JAFAWN010000432.1 GCA_019241735.1 Terriglobales bacterium | reverse complement strand
CGGGTGGCTGAGAGGACGCGTGAACTTAATGTCGCCAACCAGCAACTGCGCGAGCTTTCCGGACGTTTGTTGCAGATGCGGGACGAAGAGGGCAGACGGCTGGCACGCGCATTGCATGACAGTGTGGGGCAAATGGTGGCGGCACTGAGCATGAATCTTTCCCGGGTGCAGAGAGAAGCGGCAAACCTCAGTCCAGAGGCCGCGAAGGCATTGGAGGAGAATGGCGGACTGATAAAAGAGATTAACCGCGAGATTCGTACAATATCGCACCTGCACCATCCGCCGCTGCTGGAAGAGGCGGGCCTGGCGTCGGCGCTCAGCTGGTATGTGGATGGATTTTCCCAGCGCAGCAAAATTGACGTGAAACTGCAATTGCCGCCGCACCTTGAGCGTATGTCAAAGGATGCTGAGATATCCATTTTCCGGACGGTGCAGGAAGGCCTCACCAACATCCACCGGCACTCTGGAAGCCCGACGGCTGGGATCAGGATTGAGCAGAAGGATGGAATTGTACGGCTCGAAATAAGAGATGCGGGGAAAGGGATACCTCCCGAGAAGCGCCCCTTGCTGGGTTCGTGGGCGCCTGCCGGGGTCGGACTGCGCGGGATGCGCGAGAGGATGCGGCAACTGGGAGGAAGCCTCGAAGTTCACTCGAACGCCGACGGCACGGTACTCACCGCAACACTGCCGGTAATCCATGAACCAAATGCCGGGCAGGAACCCGACTCGACAACCATCTAGCTGATAAACGTGTGGGAGAAGGGCCGCATACCCTTCAGGCCGGCGCAGATTCCTGAGCGAAATATGGCGGAAAGTGGGCGGAACGGCTCCCCCAAAACAGTATCCATCTCTTTCTCTCCTACCGGAGCATCTATAATCACGGCGAAAGCTTCGTATGAATCCAGCAAAAAAGATTTATGTCACGTTGTCCGGCCTGCCGCTTTCTTTTGAGCTGCAGTGGCCTTTTCACAAGTCAACTTCGGGGGCGGACTTCTCGGTGCTGCACGCAGACATACACCTGGAAAATTCCGAGGGCTTGCATGCGCCGGTGGCGGTGAATCTTTCGGCCACGGTGCGGGAGGTGCTGCCATCGCTTGAGCCGGGTGACGCCGAGGCGCCGGTGATCAATGCATTGCGTACCGAAGTTGATCGCCGGCAGGTGGAGTTTGTGAAATCGGGAAAGCGGATACCAGTCCAGTTTTCCAGCCGGCATTACGATTTCAAACGTAGCAAGTGGGTTTTCGGAAAAGCCTCCGACGAGCAGGTGCAACTTCTGATCACCGGCAAAGTCTATTGGCAGACCCGACTGGGAGGCAGTCCGGTGTGGATGGCAGACCCTACGGAAGCTTTATACGTTGAGAGAAATATTGAGGCCTGGATGCAGGCAGTGCAAACTGCAGCGGCGGCACGGTTAATTAAGCTTGAAGGAGACTGGGCTACTGGAAGCGACACGCTCGCGGCGCGGACGTTAGAGTTTGAGACCCGAATGAACTCCGCGCGGGAGGAGTTAGAGAAGAAGCACGCGTTTGAGCGGGGATGACAGGTTAATCACCATTTGCGGCTAAACGGGCTCTGATCGGCTCCTTATTGCTGTTCCATAGCGTCAATGGTCTGAAAGAGCTGGCTGCGCGGCTCCTCGACTTCGATAAACGGCTTGCCTTGGGGCTTGCTGCTCACTACATAAACTGTGGGAGTATGTTGAATGCCGACGCGGATGCCGAGTTCACGCTCAGCAGCGACTTCGGCGGCAAACTTTCCCTGCGGATCGATAACAAAAGGCAAATCCATTTTATGGGCGGCGGCGAATTTTTCTCCAAAGCTGCGCAGGTTCTCCGGAGTGATCTCGGGCTGATGCTCAAAGATATATTCGCGAAACTCCACGCCCAATGACTTAGAGCGCGAGTCAAAGAAATGGGCCATGACCGCAGCTTCATGGGACCACTTGTGGGCCGCCAGGGGGAAGTCGTGGCGTACGACGGGAATCTTATAAGTTTTACCTGCCTGCGTGACCAGGGGCGAATCGCGGCGACATACTGGGCACTCGAGATCTTCAAAAACTACGATCGCCACCGTCGCCCCTTTAGGTGGCTTGAGGATGGAAGCTGCATCCTGGGCAGGCGCGATTCTAGCGCCAGCCAACAGGAAAAGTGTCGTAGTTAGAACTGTAAGAGTTTTCATAAACTCCATCTTCGGAATGGTGCCGAGTATTTATGTTAAATCAAATGTGACGTGGAGTGGAGGGTGGTTTTGTGGTCCGATCCTGCGCCGTCTTCCCCCGAAGGCTACAATGCTCGGGCACCCACATTGGTTTGCATGCGAACACGCTATGAAATTTCCCCATGAAGTCTCGCCATGACCAGCTGGTTCGTCTGATTGCGTTATTTAAGCTGTTTAAAGCGGCGTCGCTGATTGCACTTGGCGTCGGTGCGTTCAACCTCATCCACAAGGATGTAGCCAGCGTGATCGAGCACTGGATTGCGGCGTGGGGACTGGACCCCGGGAACCGATTCCTTGATGCCGCGCTGAGTAGAGCTTCCAGCCTGAGCCCGGATCAGATCAAAAAACTTGGAGTTGGAAGCTTTATTTATGCAGGATTGTTTTTGACCGAGGGCATCGGCCTGTGGCTGCTTCGGCGCTGGGCGGAGTGGCTGACCATCATCATTACCAGTTCGTTGGTGCCGATAGAAATTTTCGAAATACACCGGCATTCAACTCCGGTGAAGTGGGTAGTACTCGCGATTAATGTTGCGATCGTTGGATATCTGGTTTACCGCATACGCAGCCGAGGAAACGAACCGAGGCGAAGTTGACCCTCTGCGGTAGATCAACGGGACTGTCAATTTTCCGGCATTGCGACGGGAAGTTTAGAAGCATCGGGAAAATATGAGGTCAAGCATGCATCGTGGCGAATGCTTGCCGGGCGGCAGCGACGGTTTGTCGAGTGTCGGCGTCCGTGTGGGCCGTGCTGACAAACGCAGCTTCAAATTGCGACGGGGGCAGATAAATACTCTGATCCAGCATTGCGCGGAAGAAGCCGGCGAAAGACTTGGCGTCAGCCTGGGAAGCCGAGTCCCAGTCGGTAACCGGGCCGGAGGTGAAGAACCAGGTAAACATCGAACCCACGCGATTTGCTGTGAGCGGAACTCCAGCTCCGCTGGCTTCCAACACAACATCCTGCACAAGCTTCGCAGTCAGCTTCTCCAATCGCGGATAAATTTCGTTCTGCTGGTCGCGTAACATGCGAAGAACTGCAATCCCTGCTGCCATGGCTAAGGGATTGCCGGAAAGCGTTCCGGCCTGATAGACCGGCCCCAGCGGAGCGACCATATCCATAATCCCGGCAGGGCCACCATAGCCACCCACGGGCAAGCCGCCGCCAATAATTTTCCCCATCGTGGTCAAGTCCGGGGTAACGCCGTAAACCGCCTGTGCGCCCCCGAAGGCCAGGCGGAATCCGGTCATGACCTCGTCAAAAATAAGAAGCGTATTTTCGCGGGCCGTAACTTCACGTAACGCTCGCAGATACCCCGGCGCAGGCGGAACGCAGCCCATATTTCCCACAACCGGTTCGACAATCACAGCCGCTATCTGCTGCTTGAATTTGGCGAACGCCTGCTCCACGGCGTCGACGTCGTTGAACGGCAAGGCAATGGTGAACTGTGTGAATTCCTCGGGCACGCCCGCGGACCCGGGAATACCGAGGGTAGCGACGCCGGATCCGGCTTTTACCAGCAGGGCATCCGCGTGGCCGTGGTAGCAGCCGGAAAACTTCACAATATATTTTCGTTCCGTGTATGCGCGTGCCAGACGTATCGCGGACATCGTAGCCTCGGTCCCCGAACTGACGAAGCGAACTTTTTCTATGTGCGGAAACGCCGAAATAATAATTTCCGCAAGATCAGCCTCGCTGGGGGTGGAGGCACCGAAACTGGTGCCATTGCTGGCCGCAGAAGTAATAGCTTTGACGACGACAGGGTGGGCGTGTCCGGCAATCAGCGGTCCCCAGGAGCCCACGTAGTCGAGGTATTCATTTCCGTCCGCGTCCCAAATGCGAGCACCCTGGCCGCGCACAATGAACGGCGGTTCGCATTCTACTGAGCCGAATGCACGCACCGGAGAATTAACGCCCCCGGGAATCATTCCCGCAGCGCGTGCTGCCAGTCTCCGTGATATTTCAGTCTTGCGGGGCATAGTCAGAATCCAATATAGCAGTGGCTCACACGAACAAAACGGGAACCCAATTGCAAAACCCACAGAACATGATTTCATCAGAAATTCATCTCAATGCAATGCGGATGAAACACGAAACTTTTATGGTGATTTCACCAAACCCTTCTAACCGGGAGGGATGAGGACAGTTGCCGGGGGCTCCGGACTGTCCTTTAATTTTTGCAATCAAAAAGAATTATTTTATTGAGTGAGCCGCGGCCAAGCGCAGAAGGCCGGTGCGCCGCCCCTGCTAAAATCAATGGGCAATGGTTCTGCCTTTCGTCCGCGATCTTTTTGCGGACGTAGAAAAGTTGCCCGCCTTAACGCGTGTTGCCTCCCACCTCAGAGAAAACGCGGGACGGATTCGTGTCTCCGGACTGGTGCCCTCGGCTAAAGCACTCACTCTCAGCTTGCTGCAAAAAACCATCGAGCGCCCACTGATTGTTGTAGTGGCTGACAATCGTGCGGTCGAAGAAATGGTCCCGGTGCTGCAAGCTTTCGGGGAACTGAGTGGCGGAACGACGCCCGAGAGTGTCGTCGGCCTTCCAACCCGCGACGTCTTACCGTTCCAAAATATGTCTCCTCACCCGGAGGTTCAGGAAGAACGCGCAGTAGCTCTGTGGAAGATCGCGACCGGGACGGCCTCCCTCGTAGTAGCGGCGGCTTCGGCGTTGCGGATTCGTTCCGCGGAATTTTACGCCAGTCTGGCACGTACTCTGAAACGTGGGGAGTCGTTCGAGCTCGTGCCGTTATTGCAACACCTGAACACTGTCGGTTACACGTCTACCGATGTCGTCGAAATGCCCGGGGAATATGCGGTCCGCGGCGGAATTCTCGACGTTTATTCTCCGGAAGCCGACCGCCCGGTGCGCATCGAGTTCTTCGGAGACGAGGTCGAGACCATCCGCAAGTTCGACCCGGCAACCCAGCGTTCCTCGCAGCCAGTGGATGAGGCATTGCTGTTTCCGCTGACCGAAACTCCAGTCAGCGAGGAACTGCTGGCAGCGATCCACGCCCGACTTTCAGGAAAGCGCATCACTGGGGCGGAAGAGATTGTGGAGCAGGCGGCACGAACTGGTGGGGTTACAGTTTTTCCTGGCTGGGAGTTCTATGCGGCAGTTGCGGGCGCGGAAGCGACGCTGTTTGATCTGCTTCCCCATGCGGTTGTTGTTGCAGATGAGCCGGAGAACCTCAAGCGCGAATTGGACCATGTTTGGTCGCGAATCGAAGAAGCGCACGAACGGAGCGGGGTGGGAAACCTGGTCCGGCCCGCGGATTTATACCTTCCTCCAGACGAGTGGTGGCGGACACTCAACGCATTACCCGGCGCGGATTTCGAACATCTGGGCATAGAGCGCGCGGACTCGGGCGAAGCGGTTGCCTTCCACTCGCAACCGACCCCGCGCTTTCATGGTTCGGTGCCGGGGATGCTCGAAGGGGTACAGAAACAGATTGGCGACAGCCGTCGAGTCTTGATTGCCGTCCCTAATACCGGCGAAGTGGAACGGCTGGCCGACATCTTCACGGAATACAACATTTCGTTCCGGCTTGGCAGCCGCACTCGCGGCGGGGAAAGTTATGCCGACGAGACCGCTTACTTTGCCGGGGAAATCCTCACTACAACGCTGGCCAGGACTTATGTTCCGGAGGGATGCATTTTCCCGGAAGCTAACCTGGCGGTTTTCGGCGCCCGGGATTTATTCGATGAATCCGACACGGTCGCCGCGCACCCGCAGCGGCAGAAATCCAAGGTGTCGGCATTCCTTTCCGATTTCCGCGATCTGCAAGTCGGTGACTACGTAGTGCATGTCGAGCACGGAATCGGCGAGTACCAGGGACTGAAGGAAATTAACCAGGGTGAGGGCAACGCCGAATTCATGCTGCTCGAGTACGCCGAGGGGGCGCGGCTCTACGTTCCGCTGACCCGTCTTGATCTGGTGCAAAAATACCGTTCTGCGGAAGGGGCGAAGCCTCCGCTCAGCCATCTGGGAACGGCCGCCTGGTCAAAGACCAAAGCGCGCGTCCGCAAGGCCATGCAGGACATGACCGATGAGCTGCTAAAGCTTTACGCCGAGCGAAAAACTGCCGAAGGGCATGCGTTCTCAGCGGACAACGAATGGATGCGCGAGTTCGAGGACACATTTGAATTCAGTGAAACGGAAGATCAGGAACTGGCAATCCGGGACGTGAAGCGCGATATGGAATCATCGCAGCCCATGGACCGTCTGCTCTGCGGAGACGTGGGATACGGCAAGACCGAGATTGCGATGCGCGCCGCATTCAAGGCGGTCAGCGATAACCGGCAGGTCGCCGTGCTGGCTCCGACCACGGTATTGGCGTTTCAGCACTACGAAACTTTCAAGCAGCGTTTTGCCGCCTTCCCCATAAGTATTGAGATGATCAGCCGCTTCCGCACGCAAAAGCAGCAGAAGGAAATTCTGCAAAAAGCGGAAGCCGGCAAGGTCGATATTCTTATCGGAACTCATCGGCTGCTATCGAAGGACGTGAAGTTCCCCGATCTCGGGTTGCTGGTGGTGGATGAAGAGCAACGCTTCGGCGTTCGTCACAAGGAACGGCTCAAGCAGATGAGGAAAGAAGTTGATGTCCTCACCATGTCGGCGACCCCGATTCCCCGGACACTCCACATGTCGCTAGTGGGACTGCGTGACATGAGCGTTATTGAGAGCCCTCCTAAAGATCGCATCGCCATTCAAACGGTAGTGGCAAGCTGGGATGAGAAATTGATTCAATCCGCCATTGAGCAGGAGTTGGACCGCGGCGGGCAGGTATTTTTTGTGCACAACCGGGTGGAAAGCATATGGGAGATCGCGGCAAAGCTGCAGGAACTGGTCCCCCGGGCGCGCATCATCATAGGTCACGGGCAAATGTCGGAAGGAGAGCTGGAGAAGGTGATGCTGAAATTCATGCATCACGAGGCTGACATTCTGGTATCCACAACCATCATCGAGAATGGTCTGGACATCCCACTGTGCAACACCATTCTGATCAACCGGGCGGACCGCTTCGGGCTTTCCGAACTTTACCAGTTGCGCGGGCGTGTAGGGCGCTCCAACCGCCGCGCCTACGCCTATCTGTTGCTCCCCGCCGATATCGAGCTCACCCCGATCGCCAGGCGGCGTCTGGCCGCGCTCAAAGAGTTTTCGGATCTTGGCGCGGGCTTCAAAATCGCCGCACTCGATCTCGAATTACGTGGAGCCGGGAATATGCTCGGTGGACAGCAGAGCGGGCACATTGAAGCCATCGGCTTCGAGCTGTACACCCAGATGCTGGGTCGCGCGGTGCGGGAGATGAAGGGCGAAGCCGCACCCGACGAGGCAGCCACCCAGCTCAATCTGGGATTGAACATAAGAATTCCAGTGGAATACATCCCGGAGGAGAATCAGCGCTTGCGTATGTATAAACGCATCGCGGGTGTTGAAACCGGGCCTCAATTAAATGATGTGGGCGCTGAGCTTCAAGACCGTTACGGCGATCCGCCGCCGGCAGTACGAAATTTGCTGGACTATGCATCGCTAAAATTGCTCGCGCAACGGGCAGGCGTGACCACCATCGAGCGAAAACGCGACGTCTGCAGCATCAAGTTCCGGCAAAACGCTGCAGTGGATGGAGAAAAGCTGGCCAGATTCGTTTCTTCACATAGAGGCGCGCAGTTTACACCTGATGGAACCTTAAAATTTCCCAGCAAGCTCACGCATGCTGACGAAGTGCTGGTAGAGTTGCAGGAGTTGCTAGCGGGATTGACTGCCGAAGTTACGCCGCCAGTTTCCTCGATTTCTTCGTAACGATTTCTACCACTGAACGTCTATACAATACGCGCGTAAATCAGTGTGTTATACCTCTAAACCCTCCCATGAAGAATCGACCGAGAAATTCATATCTTGTAACCCT
>JAFAWN010000293.1 GCA_019241735.1 Terriglobales bacterium | reverse complement strand
CCGTCACTGCCTGCCGTTGGTAACGTTAAAAGCCGCCATGACCCTGGACGGCAAGATTGCCGCGCCCCCGCCTCTGGTGCCGGAACCACCCGCCAAGAGTTTACCTCGCACAGATTGGATTACCGGCGAGTCCGCGCGTGCCCACGTGCAGACGCTGCGCCACAAGAATGATGCGATCATGACCGGCGTTGGTACCATCCTCGCGGACGACCCTCTGCTGACGGATCGCAGCGGCCTTCCCCGCCGGCGTCCGCTGTTGCGGGTGGTTCTCGACTCCATGTTGCGCCTGTCGCCGGAATCTCGCATTGTTCGCAGCGCCAATCAGGATGTGCTCGTGCTCTGCTCCTTCGCCGAGGAAAAAAAAAGGCAGAAATTGCGGGACTTGGGCGTCCGTGTGGAGCAGATTTCGACTGTGACTGCGGACGGCCGCCCGGAAATGGCAGCGATTACCCGGCGGCTCGGGGATCTCGAAATAAGCAGCGTCCTGGTCGAAGGCGGCTCCGCTATAAATTGGGCGACGCTGGTTTCCGGCATCGCCGACAAAGTGTTTTTTTACTATGCCCCGCGAATTCTTGCGGGAACGTGCTCGACGCCGTTCGCTACGGGTACCGGATTTCCGGAGCTTGCAGGCGCGCCAAGAGTAAAAGATTGGCATTTGCATTCGTTTGGCGAGGACTTCGCACTGGAAGGTTATCTGCGGGACCCCTATGAAATCTCAGTCACATGAGCTTTGTCGGCCAATCTGGTAAAACGGATATCATGGCTTGATCTTAGCGCGATCCATCTTGAGCACGATCCATGTTTACCGGAATCATTGAAGAAGTAGGCCGGATCACCGGCGTCAGCAACAACGGCAGCCGCCAGATTGGGGTTCTGGCTCCGCGGCTGGCGTCGAAACTCAAGCGCGGCGATAGCATTTCAGTCAGTGGGGTTTGCCTGACGGTCACGGATGCTACGGCGAAATCTTTCAGCGCCGATCTTGCCGACGAGACCTGGCTGCGTACTTCTTTTCGCAGATTGCGGAAGAACGCCTCCGTCAATCTGGAGCTCCCATTGCGTGCCAGCGGACGTTTCGACGGCCACATCGTCCAAGGCCACGTGGATGGAACCGGGACATTCCAAGCTTTGGAAAGACTACCTGACGCAGAAGACTACCGCCTGCGACTCGAGATACCGTCTGAGCTCACGCGCTATGTCGTATACAAAGGCTCACTCGCCATTGAGGGCATCAGCCTTACGGTGGCGGAAATTGAAGGCCGGCACGTTAGTGTCGCGGTCATCCCTCATACCGCGAAGGTAACGAATTTGAAATTCCTGAAATCCGGGGATGCGGTGAACCTGGAAGTTGATGTAATCGCAAAGTACGTCGAGAGGATGATGCGCGGCACGGAAGCCCGCAGCGCGATTTCACTGGAAAGACTGGTGCGCGAAGGATTCTGAGGTGAATTCCCAAAAACCCGTGCGTACGGGGAAGGGACAGGGGAAGAAGTCGCAGACTACGAGATATAGGCAGGAAAAGGCTTAGGGAAAACGAAAGAGATTAGAAAGGGGCGAAATCCCAGCGAGTGCGCCGCCTACGGCCAGCGTTTCGCGGTATCTTCCCATCCCGCCGCGCGCGCGGGCTGCGGGCTGGAATTCACTGCCGGCTGCGGGACACGGATCGGTTGTTGCACCGAGGCGCTGGTGGCCAGGCTCGGCTTGTTGGCGGAGTCCGGCGAAAATTCCTTCTCCTCGGAAAGCAGAGGCGCAGCGACCCGCAGCGCTTCCACTTCTTTTTCCAGCTTCGCCAACTCAAGTTCCTTCTGCCTCAGGACCTCGTAAACATTCTTCATGGCGTCGGCACCTGTCTGATTGAGCTGCAAATTAACTCGTCCCAACCGCAATTCTACACTGTTGCTGTCTGGCTTGAACTTTATGTACGGCTGCGATTTTTGTCAAGACGGAATAATCGGGTGGCGCGGACCCTCCCGTGCAGAGCGCATAATGTTCCACGTGGAACATTGTCGGCGATAATACTGCTATTTCTTAAAGCTATAGATCGCGTAAGTGCTAGGCTGTCATCGTGCGATCCGGTTGCCGAGATTTCGGCTGGGCGCGGCGGAGAATATGGGTTGCGAAAAACACTCTCCTGGCCCGCACCTAGACATGCCACGCATCGGGAACTTTTGAGCAGCCTACGCCGTATCTGGACTTTGAATTCAATTCTGCTACCGTTATCTGCACACCGAATCACCGGTTACCCGGCAGACTCAACTGCCGGTCAACCATAAGAATAAAGAGGACCCGAAATGTCAGCAATATCCGCGCTCCACAGCTTGGTGCAACGAGCTCACTCTCGAGTGATGCCAAATTTCGCGATCTTGATGATCGCTCTCGGCATATTCAGCCCCACCCCTTCCGCCAGGGCCCAATCTGAGCTTCCGAAGACTCCGGCCCGCGATGTGACTGAGGATTATTTCGGCACCAAGGTCACGGACCCCTACCGGTGGCTGGAAAACGTTTCCGACGCCGACGTCGTCGCGTGGATGAAGGCCCAGAATGATCACACCCGCGCGGTGCTGGCAAAAATTCCCGGGCGGGACCAATTGCTGGAGCGGGTAAAAGCCTTGGACAACGCTGGCAGTGTGGTGTCTGGCTTGCAGGTATGGGGCGGCCGGTACTTTTATTTCCGCACCGATCCCGGCTCCGACAATCGCAAGCTGTATGTGCGTGACAATCTGAGCGCACCAGAGCGTCTGCTGGTCGATCCCGAAAAACTTACCACCCCGGATGGAAAGCACTATTCGCTGGATTATTTTCAACCATCTCTCGATGGCGTACACGTGGTTTATGGCATCTCTCCCGGCGGCTCCGAGAATAGCGTGATACACGTAATCGAGAGCGCCACCGGCAGGGTCTTACCGGATACGATCGATCGTGCACAGTTTGGCAGCCCGAGCTGGCTGCCTGACGGCCGGTCGTTTTTCTACACCCGCACGCAAAAGCTTTCCGCGGACGCGCCGCCGACCGCGCAGTATCAGAAGCTGCGGGTCTACCGCCATACCCTGGGCGCAGATCCTGAAACTGAGCCGGTGGTTTTCGGGTACGGCGTGTCGCCGTCGGTAAAGGTCACGGAAGATGATTTCTCGGTTCTCGCCTATTCGCCCGGCGCCCCCCAATTTTTAATCGGAGGGGTTATCCACGGGGTAAAACGTGAAATCGATCTTTATACGACAACCATAAGCAATCAGCCCGGCGCGAAGACCGCGTGGAAGAAAATTTGCGGCGTAGAAGATGCTATCACCGCCTTCGATGTCCACGGCAGTCAGGTTTACCTGCTGTCTCACAAAGACGCGTCGCGATTTAAAGTGCTACGAACGAGCCTGGATAATCCTGATGTTGCGAGGGCTGAGGTCGTTGTCCCCGCTGGCCAGGTCGTCATCACCAACATTGCCGCCGCGGCTGATGGCCTCTATATTGACGATCTCGACGGCGGCATTGGACGTTTGCGGCGGTTTTCTTATGACGGACGAGGTATCGCTTCCGTAAAACTGCCATTCGATGGCGCCATCCAGTTGCTGGTCACCAATCCGACAGTCCCCGGCGCATGGATGGAGCTGACTTCGTGGACGAAATCCCCGCTGTGGTTCGCATACGATGTGAAGTCCGGGACGCTCGCCGATACCCGGCTGGTTCCACCGTCCCCGGTGGATTTTTCAGCAATTGAGTCAGAAGAAGTCCAGGCCAAAAGCGCCGATGGGACCATGGTGCCGCTCTCCATCGTTCACAAAAGCGGCATGGCGCGCGATGGGTCACATCCGGCGTGGCTTGAGGGGTATGGAGCTTATGGAATCACTCTTGATCCCGCGTTCAGGCCAACCATGCTGGCTTTTCTCGAGCGTGGAGGGGTCTATGCCGTGGCGCATGTTCGCGGCGGCGGGGAGTATGGCGAGGACTGGCATACCGCCGGCCAGAAACTGACGAAGCAGCATACGATCGATGACTTCGTCGCCGGCGCCCAATACCTGATCGCTAACCACTACACGTCGCCGGCTCATCTGGCAGGGGAGGGCACAAGCGCCGGCGGCATCACGATTGGCGGCGCGATTACGCAGCATCCGGAATTATTTGGCGCCGCCTTGATACGCGTCGGCGATTCTGATTCGCTTCGTTCTGAGCTTATGGCCAGCGGGCCGGCCAACATTCCGGAGTTCGGAACGGTAAAAGAGCCTGAAGGTTTCAAGGCGCTGTATGCGATGGATGCATATCAGCACGTAAAAGCTAACACTGCATACCCGGCGATCCTGCTGACTACGGGAGTGAATGATCCCCGGGTGGCTCCGTGGCAGGCGGCAAAGATGACGGCGCGGCTGCAGGCTTCCACAATAAGCGGCAAGCCTATTTTATTGCGGGTTGACTACGACGCCGGACACGGACTAGGTTCAACCAAGTCACAGCGCGACATCGAATTTACCGATGAGATCGCGTTTCTGTTCTGGCAGTTGGGCGTGCCTGAATTTCAGCCCGTGGCAAAAGCCAGGTAGATTTTCCATACCTGAGTTCCCTCGTTTGCAAAAAACGGGAGGGATGAGCGGCCTTTACAAATCACGAGACCGGACGTCCTCGTCCGGGTAAGCGAGGTGAGGACCCGCAGCTACGCGGATATCTCGTGCGTTTCATCGCGGATCGGGACGCCTTGTATCATTCTCCCATGGAGCCGGTGACCGCTTTCATTCTGGCAGGCGGCAAGAGTTCGCGCATGGGAGCGGACAAGGCTTTTCTCTTGGTTGAGGGTCAAACGCTGTTGGAGCGTGCGCTGGAAACCGCTTGGGCAGTCGCTAAGGACGTGCGCGTAGTGGGGCCGGCGAGGAAGTTTGCCAGCTTCGCTTTGGTGGTCGAGGATGTTTACCCCGGCCGCGGCCCTCTGGGCGGAATCCATGCGGCGCTGTTGAGCACTGCCACGCAGTTCAATCTGATCCTGGCTGTTGACGTCCCCTTCGTCCAACCTGAGTTTCTTCGCTATCTGATTGCGGAGGCGGCTGCATCGGAAGCGCCGGTAACACTCTGTGAAAACGGCGGGCGCCTTCACCCGCTGAGTGCCATTTACCGCAGTAGCTTCGCGCAAGTTGCCGGGCGTTCCCTCGAAGCTGGCAGAAATAAGATTGATACACTGTTCAGCGAGGCCGGGGCGCGAATTATTTCCGAAACAGAAATGTCACGGGCAGGTTTCTCGCCGCACTTGCTGGACAATGTCAATACCCCAGCTGAACTCGAAGCGGCAAGAGAAAGCGCAGAAGCACTGACGATGAGCGAGTCGCAGAACACCCGCCAATCCTATAAAGCAGGCTTGTCGAAGATTTAACGAGCGCACCATGGCACCAGACACCGAACCCGCACCCTCCGGCCCTGTAATTTACATACAGTTCAAGGACGTTTACAAAGCTTTTGGGAGCAATCAGGTGCTCGAAGACGTCAGCTTCGACGTTAAGACTGGAGAGACTGTTTGCATCCTCGGGCGGAGTGGCGTGGGCAAGTCGGTGACCCTGCAAAATATTATGGGGTTTCTGAAACCCGATTCCGGCAGGGTGATCGTGGCCGGCGAAGACATCACCGATTACGGCGAAGCCGATTTGGAACGAATCCGAAAGAAGGTCACTATGGTCTTCCAGAATGGCGCGCTCTTTGACTCGCTCACGGTGCGCGAAAATGCGGCGTTTCCCCTGCGCGAACGCCGGGGCCTGACCGAGGATCAGATATTTCAGATCGTCGATGGTCTGCTTGAAATGGTAGGGGTAAAGGAAATGCGTGATTTGTTGCCCTCAGATTTATCCACGGGAATGAAGCGTTCCGTGGCCATTGCCCGCGCTCTTGCCGCCGGTCCGGAGTGCGTGCTCTACGATGAGCCTACGACCATGGTGGATCCGCTGATGGCGCAGTTGCTGGGCGATCTCATCAAGCGCTTGAAGATCCAGTTGCATTTAACCAGCGTCGTCGTCACGCATGATATGAGGCTGGCAAAAAAACTGGCCGACCGGGTGGTGTTTCTGCACGAGGCGAAGGTCCTCTTTTTCGGGACTTATGCGGAGATGGAAAAATCCGATGAGCCGATCGTGCAGGAGTTCCTGAAGCTGGATGAACTTGAGATCGGGGCATGACACCGGTGAAATCCCATACGCTTCCGATAACGCCCGGGACAAGCGTTGTCTGCGAAAAAGCCCGCTGTTTATACCTCCGGTAGCGGGGCTTCCAAGGACGTTCTTTTCAGAATACTTCCCTTCGGATTCACAAGTACCAGACAGATTCTTTGGTTCGGCAGCGAACTGAAATCCTGATTGTCTGCCGAATGATTGCTGTAGTAGCATGCGCGTAATTAACCTCAGCAATAGACATTTCAGTTATCAATACGCGTCGAAGGCACCCACGTCTAATGGTGAACCGCGGCATGCAAGGGGAAGAAAATCCGCGACGATTCGTACCGGTATTCGCCATCCACGGCTCGTGCTGGAGGAAATGTGCCGACGTCTGATTCACACCGAGGTTTCTTGCCCGACGCTGGCGATACCGCGCGCTACGGCCTGGCCATTCTCGCAACTATCGCGGCGCTGCTGCTTCGGGCCCTCTTGCAACCTTTTTACGGCGCGGAAAACCCCTACCATACAGTTTGGCTCGCCGTAATGTTTGCGGCATGGTACTGCGGAACTTCCCCATCGATTGTGGCGGTGCTACTGGGAGGTCTGGGAATTTGGTACTGGTTTCTGCCTCCCACGCGCTCCTTTGGCTTTAAGAGCCAACCTGAAGTTCTGGGAATGGCCGGCTTCTTTCTGCTGTCGGCAATCATTGTGTCGCTGGGGGCAGCGAACCGCCGGGCGGT
>JAFAWN010000283.1 GCA_019241735.1 Terriglobales bacterium | reverse complement strand
CGTTCTGGACTGGCTTTGAATGCCGCGCTCCTCTGCGCCCTATGCGCCTGGGGCAGCATATATCCGATGATGACAATGCCAAAGGCCAATAGGACGAGAACGCCGATGATCCCCACTACAATTTTCATCCGGTAGCTCTTCTCCTGTTCTGCAATTTGCCGGGTTCATGATAGTCGAACCGCGGAGGAGGATTTTCTCTGCGCGTCGCTATGGCACCGTCACTTATACTGCGCCTGGTGGCTGCTCCTACTGCGTCCCGACTCGCTTACGTCGATTGGCTACGCGGACTGGCGTGTATCCTCATGTTCCAAACTCACTGCTACGACGCCTGGCTAAGCCCCGAAGCCCGCGGCACTGTTTTTTTTAAGTGGTCACAAATCGGCGGAACCCTGCCTGCGCCATTGTTTCTCTTTATGGCGGGATTCTCGCTCGCCATCGTGATGCAGAAGCTGCGCAGCAAGAATTTCCGGCCCTCTGCTATCGCACTCAAAACCATTCGCCGTGGAGCGGAAGTGCTCGGCCTCGGACTTCTCTTCCGCTTGCAGGAGTATGTCATTTCCTGGGGATGGGCGCCGAAGAGCGACCTGGCGCGAGTCGATGTGTTGAACGCAATCGGTGTCTCCATAATTCTCATGGGTATCACCTGCTGGATTGTCACAGCGATGAGTCGCGACGGAGGCTCTCTGCGCGCTCCGGTTATGGCCGCGGCCGGTGTCGCATTTGCAATCTCTTTGATCACCCCGATGCTTTGGACCGTATGGCGTCCCACCTGGCTGCCGTGGCCGCTGGAATCGTATGTGAACGGTGTACACAATCTTAACCAGCCCCAGCCCTGGCTTTTCCCCATCTTCCCCTGGGCGGCATTCGCCTTCGTAGGCTTGGCCGCAGGGTTCAGCTTGCACAGCGGTTGGGCCCGCAGGCTGAACGCGGCAGCCTTCATGCTTGCCGGAGCGGCAGGTGCTCTAATAATTCTGCTGGCCAGGTCGCTGGACCACTCGCCGTTCCAACTTTATCCGGTCTACGATTTCTGGCATACGAGTCCAAATTTTTTCTGGATACGGGTTGGAATTGTGCTCATTATCCTCCCCTTGAGCTATTTCTTGTGCCAGTCGGCGGCGGGACGACGGACATTCAGTCCATTAATCCAACTGGGACAGACTTCATTACTGGTTTATTGGGTGCATATCGAATTCGTTTACGGACGCTATTCCATCCTGACCCCTCGCGGAGTGAGCATCGGCAAAGCGTCACTTGGCCTGCTGACAATCTTCATTTCGATGCTGCTGCTGTCAGTGTTAAGGACCAGGCTAAAAAGAACGGCGAGACCAACCGCTGCATAACCACCAACACTGCATCCACCCTCTCCATTACAATCGCTGGTCGGATTCTTCTGACCACTATGAAGCTTTCGCAAATTTCCTCTGCACTGAGTGTGCGTCTAGAAAACGGATCCCCCGATACCGAAATCACCGGGGTTGCCGGAGTTGAAGATGCTGCCGCCGGACAGCTGACCTTCGTCGCCAATCCCCGCTATGCTGGCGCGGCGCGCACCACGAAAGCTTCCGCGGTAATAGTTGCCGAAGATTTTCCCGCCCTGGCCACGGCAATGCTGCGCAGCCGCAATCCTTATCTGACATTCGCGCGGGCGATAGAACTTTTTCATCGGCAGGAGGAGTATGGTCCGGGCGTCCATCCCACAGCAGTTATTGATCTTTCCGCAAGAATAGGCGTAAACGCCCACATTGGTCCGTATGTTGTCGTCGGAAAAAACGCTCGCATTGGGAATGAGGCAATCGTATTAGCCCACGTGGTGATATATCGCGACGTTACTATCGGAGATCATTTCTTCGCCCACGCGCACAGCATCGTTCGCGAAGGCTGCCGGATCGGAAATCATGTCCTGTTGCAGAACGGCGTGGTGATTGGGGCAGACGGTTTTGGATTTGCCCGTGACGATTCCGGGAGATGGCATAAAATCCCCCAGCCCCAGCCGGTCATTATTGGTGACAATGTCGAAATCCAGGCGAATTCCTGCGTAGACCGCGCCAGTGTGGGTGAAACTAGAATTGGCCGCGGGACGAAGATTGACAACCTCGTGCAGGTCGGTCACGGCTCGCACATTGGAGAGGATTCATTGCTGGCCGCCCAGGTTGGCCTGGCTGGGTCCACTAAAGTGGGCAACAAAGTCATTCTGACCGGACAGGTCGGAGTTGTCGGGCATTGCGAAGTGGGAGACGGAGCTATCGTTACCCCGCAAAGTGGCGTTGCAAATGATGTCAAAGCCGGTGCGATAGTCAGCGGCGCCCCGGCGGTCGATCACAAACTGTGGTTGAAGTATTCCGCATTACTGAGCAAGCTGCCGGAGATCGCCCGCGCGGTCAGAGCCAGAGGAAAGCGCAAGGATGAAGAGTGAGGCCCGGCGCACCAGTTCAAATTGCCGCGCTTTCCGCTTTCTGCGACGCTACTCCCCGGCCGCCTTCCTGCATCTCTGACGGCAAACCGCTGTCAATGGCTGTTCTCACGTTTTGCAGAAGCGCCTCGCGGCTGATGAAATCCTGAGGTTCAATGGCGTCGTGAAAAATTACCGTGACCTCACCGGGCTTGATGGCAAACCTTCGCTTCGGCATGACGTAATGGGTTCCGGCTATCGTGACGGGCACGACAGGAACTCCGCACTCCGTGGCCAGATAAAACGGGCCTTTTTTAAACGGCAGCAATTTGCCGTCAAAAGAGCGTTTCCCCTCAACGAAGATCGTCATGTTTACACCTTGTCGAATTACTCCTGCCGCCGCGCGTACGGCTGCGATGCCTGATTCGCGGTTGCCCCGGTCCACCGGCACCAGCGATCCGAAACGCATGACCCGGCCAAGAATCGGATAGCTAAATA
>JAFAWN010000091.1 GCA_019241735.1 Terriglobales bacterium | reverse complement strand
AGCGGCGGAAGGCGGTCTGGCAATTTTGTTTGGGATGAATCGGGTCGTGTAGGACCCGCCGGAGGCACATGTGCTCGTAGCCGCGGCACTCTCATCCGGCGGGCAATTCCGCGTGTTAACCTTCGACTACCTCTTCGCTGCAGAGGCCCTAGCTTGCTCAGGAGCGACACTCGGCATGGTCGTAACTCGCGCTCCTTGCGGAGAAGCGGCTGCTGGAACTGGCGCAGAAGCGGGTTGTGCTGCCGCCGGGGTGAGACCCAAAGTTTTACGCACTTCGGCCTCGAGCCTGGCAAGAATATCGCGGTTATCTTTCAAAAACTGACGCGCATTCTCGCGTCCCTGCCCAATACGCTCGCCCTTATAGCTGTACCAGGACCCGGATTTCTCCACAATGTTATGCAACGCCGCCAGATCCAGGAGGTCACCCTCGCGGGAAATTCCTTCCCCGTACATGATGTCGAATTCCGCCTCGCGAAAGGGTGCGGCAACTTTGTTCTTTACTACTTTAATTTTGGTTCGCGAGCCAGTGACGATGTCGCCTTCTTTGATGGCGGCAATGCGGCGTATGTCGATTCGCACCGAAGAATAGAATTTTAAGGCGCGCCCACCGGTCGTGGTTTCCGGATTCCCGAACATCACGCCAATTTTCTCGCGTATCTGGTTGATGAAAATTAAACAGGTGCGAGACTTTGAAACCGTCCCTGTCAGTTTACGCAGGGCCTGCGACATCAATCGCGCTTGCAGCCCCATGTGGCTGTCGCCCATTTCGCCGTCGAGTTCGGCTTTTGGCACCAGGGCGGCCACGGAATCGACGACCAACACGTCGATCGCTCCGGAACGCACGAGCGCTTCGGTGATCTCCAGCGCCTGCTCGCCATAATCGGGCTGCGAGACCAGCAGGTTGTCCACGTCTACTCCGAGTTTCTTCGCGTAGCCAGGATCAAGCGCATGTTCGGCGTCCACGAATGCGGCCATGCCGCCAGTTTTCTGCGCCTCAGCTATTACCTGCAAGGCGATTGTGGTCTTGCCCGACGACTCCGGCCCGAAAATCTCCACCACGCGCCCTCGCGGAAAGCCTCCCACTCCCAGGGCGGCATCGAAAGAGATCGCGCCGGTGGGGATGACCGCGATCGGAACAATTGCCTCCTTCGATCCCAGCCGCATGATCGAGCCTTTACCAAACTGCTTTTCTATCTGGGCAAAGGCCAGATCGATTGCTTTTGTCCGCTCGTCCGCCATTTAGAAGCTCCTTTGTAGAATTGCGAATTTTCAGAACGCCAGCTGTTTGAAGAGTTCCGACCCGTAAGAATCTGGCCGGATTATACATCTGCGGCAGAGCGAATAAAAGGCGAATCTCCAAAAGAGGCGCACCTTATAGTGCACAAAATTCCAAATCGGGCAGATTCATAGTAAAATTTCTGCCGATTTGGCCGGCGGCGCTATTTTCCGCTGGGTTCTTTAGGAGGCCTATGAAAAGCAACACAGGTTCCCCGGAAAGTTCGCATTCTGGTCCTATCGCCCGCGAGGGTCGCAATGTGTGGGTGCTCACAGCGTACGGGATTTCGGGGTTGGCGCTCTTTGGCATCCTGGTCTATTACTTCTCGACCTACGTAACCCAGTAAAAGCTTTTCCGTGCCGCCCGGATGAGGAGGATGAACCCGGAATGACTGCGCTTTATCGCTCCCCTCCTTCCACAACTGAACGTGCTACAATTCACCCGCTTCAAATAACATTTTCTTCTCAAACGTCAGCGCACCGGCTGCTCTCCCGCAGCAAACGGACCTATACCACGTGGTCGAAGACTCCTCTAAAACCGCTTCCGTCACCTACGCTGACGCGGGCGTGGACATTGACCGCGCCGCCCGCACCAAGAAGCGCATCCGTTACCTGGCCCACAAGACTTTTACCCGCGGGGTACTGAGCGAGATCGGGGGCTTTGGCGGCCTGTTCGCCATCGACAAGCAGAAATTCATTGACCCGGTTCTGGTCTCCAGCGTGGACGGGGTCGGGACCAAGCTGAAGGTCGCTTTTGAGATGAAGGTGCATCAGACGGTTGGCGGCGATCTGGTCAATCATTGTGTCAATGACATTGCGGTGCAGGGCGCCACGCCGCTGTTCTTCATGGACTATCTGGCCACCGGCAGCCTCGAACCGGATGTGGCAGAGAAAGTCATCGAAGGCATCGCCGACGCCTGCAAACACAACCGCTGCGCCCTGATCGGTGGAGAGACCGCTGAGATGCCGGGCTTTTATCCCAATGGCGAATATGACCTCGCGGGATTCATTGTGGGCATTGTCGAGCGCGAGCGGATCATCACCGGCAAGGACATTCAGATCGGCGATGTGATCTTGGGACTCGCTTCCAATGGGCTTCACACTAACGGTTTCGCCCTGGCGCGTAAGCTGCTTTTCGAAATTGGACGTTACACGCCCGATTCCTACGTGAACGAATTGAAGGGCAAAGTCGGTAACGAATTGATGCGCACGCACAAGAGCTACTGGCCTGCGGTCAAGCGGTTAGTGGACAGCGATTGCGTCACCGGCATGGCCCACATCACCGGCGGCGGCATTACCGATAACCTTCCGCGCATTTTGCCCCGCGGGATGTCGGCGCTGATTGAGATTGGATCGTGGCCGGTTCTTCCCATTTTTGAGCATTTACAGCAGTTGGGAGCGGTCTCTCAGGAAGAAATGTTCCGCACTTTCAACATGGGCCTGGGCATGCTTCTGGTGGTCCCCTCAGCCAAGTTCAAGAAAGTGCAAACCGTGCTCGATCGCGCCGGGGAGAAATCTTTCACCGTGGGCCGCATCGTCAAAGGCGAACGCAAAGTGCTGTACTCGTAGCCTGAGCTTACGTCTTCACGCCGCCGCTGGCCCGAAATTGGCGAGGAAGGATAATATCGGGTGATGAACGACCGGCTGAGCTTTGCTGGAAAAAATACTCCGGCCTCTGCTGCCGTCATCGCGCTGCCATATCTATGAAGCTATCCGTCGTCATTCCCGTATACAACGAACGTGCGACGTTGCGCTTCGTGGTCGAGCGGGTGCTGGCGGTTGCCCTCGACCTCGAAGTAATTTGCGTTGATGATGGGTCGCGCGACGGCTCACGCGAAATCCTCGAGCAGCTCCAGACAGAGTACCCCCAGGTCCGCGTATTTTTTCAGCCCCATAACATGGGGAAAGGCGCGGCGCTTCGGCGCGGCATTCAGGAAGCTACCGGCGACTTTGTCGTAATCCAGGATGCGGACCTGGAATATGATCCCGCGGAATATCCGGTCCTGCTCGAACCCCTGCTTCAGGGCAAAGCCGATGTCGTTTACGGCTCGCGTTTTTTAGGCAGCGGGCCGCACCGCGTACTGTACTTCTGGCACTCAGTGGGGAATTGGCTTTTAACCCTGCTGTCCAATTGCCTGACCAATATCAACCTCAGCGACATGGAAACCTGCTACAAGGTTTTCCGCCGAGAGATCATCCAATCCATTCCGATTGAAGAAGACCGCTTTGGTTTCGAGCCTGAGGTCACCGTCAAGATCGCAAAGCGGCATCTCCGCATTTTCGAGGTTGGCATCAGCTATTGGGGACGCACTTACGAAGAAGGAAAAAAGATAGGATGGAAGGACGGGGTCCGCGCCTTGTGGTGCCTGCTTAAATATTCGATCAAAGAGCCGGCCGTAGCCCCGCAGAGAATCGAGATACCCAGCCGGGCGATTGAACCGGAAAGACAGCGTCTCAGCGACCCTACCAATGCAAATTAATTCTCGTTGCGCAATTGAATGCCCGAACGCTTCGGCAATCTTGCTGCTCGGTGTTCTGATGCTGGCCATCAATTTGGCGGCACAATCGAACGACGCTCTCCAGATACCGTCTCCGTCCCCCCTTCCCAAAGCTTCGCCTTCTCAGGGGAAATTCGACGGCCCGGCTGAACTGCCGCGAATCTCGGTTGACGTAAGCATCCCCCAGCAGACGGGCAAGAACATTGATGTCCGCGAAGGGGGCAACCTACAGCAAGCCCTCGATCACGCGAAATGTGGGGACACGATCCGCCTGCAACAGGGAATGGTTTTCGCCGGAAAATTTGAATTGCCTGCCAAACCCTGCGATGACAATCACTGGATCGTGATCCGAACAGCAGCGGCCGATTCGGCGCTCCCACCGCCCGGAACCAGGCTCACACCGTGCTATTCCGGTGTGAATTCGCTTCCTGGGCGCAAGCCCCTCAACTGTTCATCCACCGAAAAAATCACCGCGAGGATAGACGGCCGAGGCCCCGCAGGACCAATTACATTTGCTGCCGGCGCCAATCATTACCGCTTTATCGGGCTGGAGTTGAGCCGGGGTCCGGACAATTCAGGGTTGCGCATCGTATATCAGATTGCCGGTCCAACGGAAAAGAAGCCGGCAGACCACATCATTTTCGACCGGGTGTGGGCGCATGGCACACCGCAGGAAGAGACTGCGCATGGGATCCGGTTGAATGGAGTGACCTACGCGGCCATTGTGGACTCCACCCTCACGGATTTTCATTGCATCGCTGGCACCGGAGGTTGCACGGACGCGCAAGCAATATCCGGCGGAAATGGCGACCTGCCGGCCGGTCCATTTCTGATTCAGAACAATTTCCTTGAGGCCTCAGGTCAGGACATTATGTTCGGCGGCGGCCCGGGAACGGTTACCCCGACCGATATCACAGTCCTCCGCAATCACATGTTTAGACCGCTCGCATGGCATCGCGGCGAGCAGGGGTTCGTGGGCGGCGCGGACGGTCACCCCTTCATCGTAAAAAATATTTTCGAATTAAAAGTAGGGATACGAGTGTTGCTGGAAGGAAACATTCTTGAATATTCCTGGGGCGGCTTTTCACAAGCCGGATTCGGCATTCTGCTGACCCCGCGCAATCAAGCGCCAGCGTCCATGACACAGATCTCCGATGTGACGATCCGCTATTGCATTGTGCGGCACACCGGAAGCGGGATGCAGATCAGCAATCCCCACGGAACCCCCGGTGCGCTCGCCGGGGAGCGGTACAGCATTCATGACGTTGTGTTCGAGGACATCGACCATGAAAGGTTCGAGGGGCATGGCAATCTGGCGCAGATATCGATGGACGGAAAGGGAGATGCCCCGGTGCTGCGACATGTGAAGATTGATCACGTCACCGGATTTCCCCGGCACGTGCTCCTGAATGTAGGCGGACCAGATCCTTCGCCCATGACTGATTTTGTTTTCACCAACAATCTGGTCAGTTCAGGGGAGCGTCCGATGACCTCGACCGGAGGGCCTTGCGGCGCCAGGCGCACGGAGCCCAAAGATCTGCTTGAGGGATGCTTTAAGCAATTTGAATTCCGCAACAACCTGATTGTCGGTTCTGCATCCGCGGACTGGCCCAAGGGAAACTTTTTCGCCAAAAACCCTGAGCAGGCAGGTTTGGCCAAATCGCCTGGGAGCGACGAATTCAACCGCTTGCTTCCCAGCAGCCGCTACAAGGGTAAAGGCACGGATGGAAAAGATATCGGCGCGGATTGGGAGGCGGTCACGGCTGCCACCGAGGGCGTGGAGTAAATTTGGCGCCTTTGGAGCGGAGAGAAGCCGATTTGAAAAGTTCGGCTTCTGCTCGGGGCGACCGCCGGATCAGGCAAACTATTCGACTCCAGCCGTGTAAGAGAGCACGCTATTCACGTCTGCTCCGAGGTCCTTACCGTCCGTACCGGCATTTTTGTAAGGACTAGCCTCGTTTAGTAGAAATGATTGAAAAGCCGCTGCGGTAGGGGTCGCATTTGACGGCACAATGCCACTGAAGCCGGTAGCCGGGAGGCTGGCAGGGAAGATATTTCCCGCCGGCCAGGATGCCTGCGCCTGCTCCGAGGGCAGCACAAACGCGTTCGCGGTAAAGCTATATTGCGCCCAGCAGGCATTCAGCAACACCAGCGGCTCGAGCGAGGTGGAGCATACTCCCCGCGAACCTATCGACCATATCGTGTATTCGCCCGCAAGAAAAAGGTTATTCGTGACGGTGATATTCGCCGGAGGCGCCGAGTTTCTTGCGCCCACCGTAAAAACACCATGTTGGGAGTCCGGAACACCTGAAACGTGATTAATAGTGACGCTGTTCCAGATGTTAGTGGTGAATTCACTTTCCAATTGGAATAGATTTCCCGACCCCTCGTATTGCGCGGCGTGAACGTCATTAATGATTACGTCATGAACGCTCCAGCGCTG
>JAFAWN010000473.1 GCA_019241735.1 Terriglobales bacterium | reverse complement strand
TAAGATTCCATCCACTAATGCGCGCTTGATTCTTTCATCCCCAGCTCGGTACAGCTTCTCCATCCACTTCTGCCATTTCACGAATGATTCAGAGCTTCCGCCATCTCTCTCCCAGAGGTCCAACATGCAAGCTTGAACTTCCCAAGCCGGGTGCCCCACTCATTCGCGTTCTTTGCGGATGAGTGGGATCCATCCGCGGTGACCGTCACAGACAAGAACTCACTTTGTGCTTATTCTCGTACAGCGACTGCAGGACTCCACCGGTATTACGGCACCCGCGACTCCAGCTGGAGCTGCCGGGTGCCCCACTCATTCGCGTTCTATGCGGATGAGTGGGATCCATCCGCGGTGACCGTCACAGACAAGAACTCCACTTTGTGCTTATTCTCGTACGGTGACTGCAGGACTCCACCGGTATTACGGCACCCGCGACCTTCACTTTATAACTTGGAGTTGCTACCGCCGCCGGCCAATTCTGGGCAGTGCATCGCGCCGTGATCTGTTGCTGAAAATCCTTGAAGAAGCGCGCCGCAAATATCGCTTTGTGGTGCACGGATACGTTGTCATGCCGGAGCACGTTCATATGTTGATTACCCGAACCAGAGGAAGGCAGTCCGTCCGTGGTAATGAAAGTGGTTAAGCAGCGATTCGCGCGGCAGCTTAAAGAAAGATGCGAAAGCAGTGGGTCCGCGCAGCCACGATTCTGGGAAAACACTCCCGCTGCTATCTGGCAGAAGCGCTTCTACGATTTTAGCGTATGGAGCGAACGCAAACGCGTTGAAAAGCTGCGGTATATGCATCGCAATCCGGTTAAACGCGGATTAGCGGAGCATCCGGAGGAATGGGAGTGGAGCAGCTTCCGAGCATACTTATTCGCGAAGCGAGGACCGGTGCGGGTAAACTTTCAGGAGTGGAAATCGGAAATGGCGAGTCGTCCATCGCGAAAATTCGGTGGATGAACGCTCACCCACTCATCCGCAAAGTGCGCGAATGAGTGGGGCACCCAGTCATGGAGCAGCTATCGAAGTTATGCTTTCGGGGAACAGGGCGGGATGCGAATCAATCTGTGAACCGAGATCAAGATAAAGAACTCCGACGCAGGCAGCATGAGCCCCCAACTTACAAAAACCGTAAAAATGGCAACAACGGCGGTTAGCGGCGGGAATACCCCCCGGGCGCCGGGTGCCCCACTCATTCGCGTACTTTGCGGATGAGTGGGAGCATTCTCGAAACTTAAGTCTCCTCACTTCCTGAAATGATTCAGAATCGCCTCCGCCTGTGCCCGCGTCACCACCGACGATAGCGATGCCGGATCAGCCTGGCTCACCGCTTGCAAGCTGCCAAAATGTTCCAGCAGCCGGCGCGTAGTCCGCCGCCCCACGCCCGGGATTTCGAGCAGCTCGGTTTTCCGGTCGCGCATCTGCCGGCGCTTCCGGTGAAAGGTCACCGCAAAACGATGGGCTTCATCCCGGATCAGCTGCACCAGATGCAGCACCGGCGAATGTCGGTCGAGCACCACCGGCTCGTCTTCCTGTCCAAAAACATAAATGATTTCTTCCCGTTTCGCGATCGCCGCCAGCGGCTGATTTATCGTTCCTAGAGATGCCAGTGCTTCGGCCGCCGCATGCAGTTGCCCCAGGCCTCCATCCACTAAAATCAGGCTTGGCAAACTTTTCTTTTCATCCTGAATGCGCTTATAGCGGCGCGACACGACTTCCCGCATCGACGCGAAATCGTCCACTCCCTCCACGCTGCGGATAATAAATTTCCGGTAATCGGACTTCTTCATCTTGCCATCCTCCCACACCACCATCGAGGCCACAGTCTCAGCCCCCTGGATGTGGGAGATATCGAAACATTCAATCCGGCGCGGCAACTCCGGCAGAGCCAGTGCGTCCTGCAACGCGGTTTGGATGGTTCGCGCGCTCGGCTTCATCACCCGGAAGCGCTGATCGTACGATTGCTTGGCATTATTTCCCGCCAGATCCAGCAAGGATCGCTTGTCCCCGCGCTGCGGCGTCAGCAGGTGCACCCGCGCCGCCCGGCTATCCTGCCCTGCAACCTGGTCTGATAAAAGCTCTTCCAGCGCCTCCCGGTCGGCAAACTCCACCGGCAGATAAATATTTCGCGGGACGTAAGGTTGCCCAATGTAGAGCTGCTTGAGCAGCGCCGAAAAAAACTCTCCCGGATGAAACGCTCCCGGTGCCGAACTCTCCGCTGTCCGCTGCGCTGCCAGAAATTCCGGCAAGTCTTCCCAGAAAAATTCCCTGCGGTCGAGCACCCGCCCCCCGCGCAGATGAAATAAATTTACCGCCAGCATCCCATTTTCGTAGTGGTATCCAAAAACATCAGCATCGTCACCCGGAACGGTCGCCACCCGCTGTTTCTCCTGTAGCTGCTCGACCGTTGAAATCAGGTCCCGATATTTCGCGGCTCGCTCGTATTCCTCCGCTGCCGCGGCTTCCTCCATCCGCTGATGCAGAGACCGCAACAACTCCGACGGCCGCCCTTCCAGAAACAGCTTCACATCCCGCACCGCCTCCTGATAAGCCTCCGGCGTGCCCAATCCCTCGACGCACGGCCCCAGACAGCGTCCAATGTAGTACTGCAGGCATGGTCGCGGATGGAAATGCCCGAGATCAACTTTGCACGACGGAATCAGAAACCGCCGGTGAATCAGATCCACCAGCCGGTACGCCAGATTCGCGGGAAAATACGGACCGTAGTAAGCAGCCCCATCCTTCCGCAAACGCCGCGTCACATATACCCGCGGAAACCGCTCCGCCAGGGTCAGCTTCACATAAGGATAAGTTTTGTCGTCGCGCAGCAGGATGTTGAACCGCGGCTTCTTCTGCTTGATAAGATTATTCTCAAGCGCCAGCGCCTCTTTCTCGTTCGCCACCACGATGTAGTCCACATCCACTGCCTCGCGGACCAGCGTTCCCGTCTTCGCATCCTCCGGACGGCTCTCGTGAAAATACGACGCCACCCGGCTCCGCAGGTTTATCGCCTTGCCCACATAAATAACTTCCCCCTCAGCGTTCTTGTACAGATACACGCCGGCGGTCGTCGGCAAACTGCGGATTTTTCCTGCAAGGTCCATCGGAGGGAAACTCTGCTTACTCTTATTTTATTAGAGTCCGAAGGTCGCGATTCGACGCAGTTCCCAGCCTTCATTCCCCAACCTTTACAACACTTCCAGCCCTAAGCCCCATCCCTTCAACAAGCGGCCTCATCATTGTTACTGCCATATAAAAATTCCTCTGTTAACCTATGAATTGCTCGATAGATTGGCGTCAACGCGCTCTCGCGGGATCAGCTAAGCTGATTACTTGCAACAGTTACAGCGACCGTTCGCAATACCGGCGTGTTGGCACCCCTATTGCTTAGTAAATAGCGGGAAGCAGTTCAATTGCACCGGAGCTTCGGGAGCAGCAGCGCTTCGTAATGGATACACGGCCCGAAGCCGCTCACTCCGAAGCTTCGGTAAAGACAGTGAATCGCGTGACTAGCGAGTCGCCCCAAAAGATTTCAAATTTCTGAAGGCCCACGGAAGGAGCCCTCCTCAAATGATTCGCACTTCGTTAATGATTTTCCTGGCCGCAACCATGGCCGCCACCGTTGGCTGTTCCACCAAGAATTACGTGCGGCAGCAGACCACGCCGCTGATCAACAAGACCAACGAGCTCGACGACCTCACCGCCAAAAATACTAAAGACATCCGCGACTTAGATGCGCGCGCCCAAGCCGGCATCCAAGCCGTCCAAACCAAGGCCGCCGAAGTCGATCAGAAAGCCCAGGCCGCGCGTCAGCAGGCCGACCAGGCGCAAACTTTGGCCAGCAACGCCGTCAACCGCGTGGACGCTCTCCAGAACACCGTCGCCAATCTGGATAACTACCACGTCGTTACCGCCGCATCGGTCCACTTCGGATTCAATAAGGACATCCTCACCAAGCAGGCCAAGGCCGATCTCGACGACCTTGCCGCCAAGGTGCCAACTACGAAGGGATTCATCCTTACTGTCGCCGGCGCGACCGACTCCGTAGGCAACGCCGAATATAACTATGACCTCAGCCAGCGCCGCGCCGATGCCGTCATCCAGTATCTGGCGTCGAAGTACAACATTCCGGCGCACAA
>JAFAWN010000457.1 GCA_019241735.1 Terriglobales bacterium | reverse complement strand
GAACTCTGGGACCTTTTCGCCGTCCCCAGCGATGGTGGCACGGCGACGAATCTCACTAATACTACAGAAGTCCGCGAAGAGTCGCCCCGCTGGTCTCCAGACGGCAAGACCATCGCGCTGAATTATAAGCCCCAACAAGGCACGGTTTACGATCTCGCGCTGATGGACTGGTCCACCCGCCGGGTCGCTAAGTTGACCCACGAAGAGACCCCAAATCATTCCTGGAACTCCGTTGCCTGGAGCCCGGATGGGAAAACTTTGTACGCTAATAGAATCGAGATAAGTTTCACCGACTCCGATGTCTACGCCGTAGAGGTGGCCAATGGGAAGGACACCAACCTGACACCTCATCAAGGCAAGGTCTTGTATATGGCTTCTTCTTTGTCGCCCGACGGGAAAACGTTGATGATTACCTCCAATCAAAATGGGGGATACCAGAACGTTGCGCTGCTGGATGTTGCGGCAAAGAAGCTCAGGTGGGTAACAGACACCAAATGGGACGCCAGCGCCGGGGACTTTTCCCCATCCGGCAAATCATTCACCTACACCATCAATGCAGACGGCCTCATTGACGCTTACTTGGTAGAGGCGGGAACGCTACGTGCGCAGAAAATTCCTGTCGAAACCGGTTTGAATGTGTTTCCAGCATATCCTAATTCTTTCTCACCATTGGGAGACCGTCTGTTGTTGTCGCATGAAAGCTCGGTCCAGCCAGCAAACTATCTGGTCTACGACATCGGGTCTGGCAAGACCCAGCAGCTGACGAAAAGCGCAATTGCGAGCTTGAGCGCAGCCGCGATGCCGGAATCGCAAGTAATCCATTACAAATCTTTTGACGGAAAAACTATTAGCGCGCTGATGTGGGTGCCGTTCAATTTGAAGCGGAATGGCACTAATCCTGCTCTCGTTTTGCCGCACGGAGGACCCACGGGCCAAGTCGTCGACTACTGGAGTCCCCGCATCGCTGCCCTGGTCTCTCGGGGTTACATCTGTATTGCACCGAATGTACGTGGATCGACTGGATACGGCATGGATTTTCAACGTGCCAATTATCAGGACCTGGGAGGCGGGGACTTGCAGGACGAAGTTTATGCAACCAAGTTTCTGGAAGCCACCGGCTACGTTAACTCTAGAAAAATCGGCATCACCGGTGGCTCCTACGGCGGATTCATGACCCTGATGGCGATTGGAAAAACACCAGACATTTGGGCAGCTGCTGTGGAATTGTTCGGCATCATCGATTGGTTGACGATGTTGCAACACTCCGACGCGGAATTGCAGCAGTACGAGAAAGCTCTTCTCGGCGATCCGATAAAAGATAAGAAGGTGTACGAGGCTTCCTCCCCGATCGCATACATTCAAAACGTCAAAGCCCCACTGCTCGTTCTTCAGGGAGATAACGATCCTCGCGTGCCCAAAGAAGAGGCAGTACAGGTTGTGGATCTTCTCAAAAAAGGCGGCAAGACGGTTGGTGCACATTACTACCCGAACGAAGGCCACGGCTTTGTAAAGCGTGAGAACCAGATCGATGCGATTCGTCGCACCGTTGAGTGGTTCGACAAATACCTGACAGGACAATGACCCAACGATCGCCGGGGGGATACAGTCGCAGCCGACTCCGCCAGCCGCCTTGACAGCAACGCCAGAGTCCCCGCGGGGCAGGCCGCGTAAAGAGCGAAGCAGTTTGTCCTTGATAAATAAAGTACTGTTTGGCCCCATAGTTCACGCCCTCAAAGGTCACGTCCAGTCCCAACAGAGTTGTGTCACATACAAGAATCCCGGTCCAGTGAAAGCGCATGCTCCCGCTGCGGAACCCATCGTAGTGGCTGACATAATATCTAGTAACTCGTGGTTATGATTAGCCTGGTTCTGCACGTTAGTAGCGCACTTGTCATACTTGAGGATGGGATTAGGCGGTTTCGGAAGGCTTGGCTGCCCATTTACTCCGGGCTGCCCGTTGTTTCCGGCGACGCCGCCGCCTCCGGCGATCGTTGAGACCATTATTACTGTAACGCTGATGCAGCTCCCATCTTCGCTACCGGCACAAGAAGTCAGTCCTAATGGATCAATGTTGCTAAGCGGATTGTTGAGTACATAGGCGTACCGATTCCACGTTTGCGGGTTGACGGGATTGGTCGCTCCCATACCGGCAGGATCGGGCGAAATCCAGCGCCCCGGGCTCGGGCTATTTCGCGAAATGTGAAATCATAGAGGGTGCTGTTCGTATCCGAGTTGTTCCCCGTGAATGAAGCATCTGTGGTTCCCGAAACTGCATACTGCTCCCCGGATGGAGCATACGCCGAATCCGAATAAACCGTACGCGACGGCGTGGAAGTCAGCCGCGAACTGCCCAGCCAATCCGCGTGTCGGTAATAGGCAGGGCCGGAAGAATTGTAAATCGCGGTGGCCCCACCCGGCAGGTTGACGAATGCTTTGGTCAGAGTCTGTCCATGCATGATCGCCGTCTTGCCTGCCGGACTATACAGCATTTGCGTATAAGTCGATCCATTCTGCTGCTCGACCATTTGCCGAGTGCCCCATACTTCGCGTCCTTTGCGCAGTGTGGGAGGCCCAACTTCCACCCGGCACCCTCAGAATCCTCAGCCTTCGGCACCCTGAGAACTCCCAGCCTTCGCAAAGGACGCGAAGGCTGGGGCACCCGCAAAATTCCCCACCCGCAATTATTTGGGGCGGAGGAGTTGATCGCGCTTGCGAAGGTGCCAGAGCAGCACGGAAACGAACATCCAGGCTAAGGTGGCAAGGGTGAGGACGGTCCAAACGCTGAGCCGGGGGAAAAATTTCCAGCAGACAACTGCGAATGCCAGCAAGCCCAGGCTGCCGATGGCAGCACCCACGGCGTCGATACTTGCAGCGTCCATTGCCCGTTTAGCGCCGTTTAGTCCCAATCGCTGCTTGCGCTCCCGCTCATGCTTTTCGAGAAGCGTAGCGCTGGCGGGAAATATTGCGGGCGAGGCCAGGAAAAGGCCACCAACGACCGGACCGTAAATCTTGGCGATGATTCCGGCGGCGACGGTGACTGCGCCTCCGAAGACGAATCGGATGGCATATTCGTGCCACTTGGTCTTGCGCGGGGCGGAGGGGTCAACCTTGATTCTCATCGGCCGTTCACCAACCACACCTGCCAAACGCTGAAGGTGACAGCCAGCCAAATGGGAAATGCACCAAGCGCAACCCACAGTACTTTACGGTGGAAACGCATAAGGAACCAGGAAACAAACGAGGCGTAGAGGAAAAATCCAATGGCGCCGGCGATCATGGAACGCGCCTCGATGGATGTATAGGCCACCCCGTTAGTGTGGGCGGTGAGCGCCAAAGTAGCCAGGGCCACGGCCGGCGCGGCGCCGAAGAGCCCGGCAAAGCTTTTGGGCTTGAACAGATCTCCGAGGGTGGCGAATGTGGAAACGGTCAAGCCTCCCACGAGGAAGCGAATCAGAAGGTCCTTCATCGGGTTAGCTTCGGCTTAAGCATGAATGTGCGGCCTCACTTCAAACTTTTTTTGAGCAGCTTGAATGCCTCTTGAGGCCCTTTGCGGCCCAACACTTTGAACTTTTTTCCGTGTTCCTTGTTGTAGTTGATAAAAAACTGCTCGATTTCCTTAATCATGTTGTCGCTTAAATCCTTCAAGGAGTTGACCTCAGCATAATCTCTACTTTTGGCAGCAACCGCGATCAGGCGGTCATTGCGGGTGGTCTTGCCATCTTCGGTCTGCTGCGCCTCGATCACGCCAATGAGGCGGCTGGGAACGACACAGCCGGTGAATACTGGTATGTCCATAATCACCATCACATCTTCGGGATCTCCGTCGGCGGCCCGGGTGCGCGGCACAAATCCGAAGGCATGGGGAAACATCATACCCTGAGGCAAGATCCCGGAGAGCGCATAGGATCCGATCTCCTCGTCGTATTTGAATTTATTTCTGCTGCCCATGGGAGTTTCAATAACGGCGTGTACCACGTCGGCGTCGTCGGGACTGAAGGAGCTGATTTTGACCGGGTCCATGAGCCGGTTCTTTTTCTTCGCCATATATTTATCGCTTTCCTCTTAACGGTACGGTTTAACCTGCATTGTTATGCGGCGCTAGGATGGACGGGGGAAGGAAAAGGTTGCAGCACTGCTTTGTGCTTCTCGTCTTACTAGGGGGAAAATCCGGCGGAGCGCGGCGTTTATAATCTCAGCCGATATGAATTATCTGCTTAAAACCGAACCTTCCACTTATTCCTTTGCTGACTTGGAGCGCGATGGGACGACCATTTGGGACGGGGTATCGAATCCGGTGGCGTTAAAACATTTGCGGCAGATGAAGCCTGGGGACCGGCTGGTGATTTATCACACTGGAGACGAGAAAAGTGTAGTGGGAACAGCGACAGTGGTTTCGGTGGACACCAGCGATGCAAAGAATCCGCAGGTAAAGATTAAAGCCATGGCGGAATTGAAAAAGCGGGTAACGCTGGCGGAAGTGAAGGCCAATGAATTGTTCACGGATTCTCCGCTCGCCCGGCAGGGCCGGTTGAGCGTGGTGCCGTTGACAGATCAGCAGTGGAAATTTTTAACTGGCGAGTGAGCCTCGAGTTGCAAGTGGCAACAGCTAAGTAGGGGGAGGTTTCATGACGAATACGGCGGCAAGAGGACAAGAGCAGGGAAACCCATTTGCCAGCGCGGCGGGAACGATTTCGCTGGGCGGCGAGCTTTCGGTCAACCGCCTGGGATATGGCGCCATGCGGATAACCGGCAATGGAGTGTGGGGTCCGCCGAAGGACCGGGCGGCTGCACTGACGGTGTTGCGGCGGGCGGTTGAGCTAGGCGTGAATTTCATCGACACGGCGGACTCCTATGGTCCACACGTCAGCGAAGAATTAATTGCGGAGGCGCTCTCGCCGTATCCACAAGGCCTGGTAATTGCGACCAAAGGAGGCTACCTGCGTCCGGCGCCGGGACAATGGACGCACGACGCCAGCCCGGCTCATTTGCAGAAAGCGCTCGAGGGAAGCCTGAAGCGTTTGCGGCTGGAGCGGATCGATTTGTACCAGCTGCATCATCCTGATCCGGCAACGTCATTCGACAAGTCGGTGGAGGTGCTGGCGCAAATGCGCGACCAAGGGAAGATACGGTGGATTGGACTCTCCAACGTGACCCGGGAACATATGGAGCGCGCCCAAAAGATTACCCCGATCGTTTCTGTGCAGAACCGTTACAGCTTTGCCGATCGCGAGTGGGACACCGTTGTGGATGTTTGCGAACAGAAGGAACTGGCGTTCATTCCCTGGTTCCCTTTGGGGGCGGGCAAGGTGGAGGGCAGCGCGCTCGCTCGAATTGCGAAGACGCACGCGGCGACGCCAATGCAGGTGGCGCTGGCATGGCTGCTGCGGCGGTCTCCAATGATGTTGCCGATTCCGGGAACGTCTTCGGTGAAGCATCTGGAGGAAAACATCGGGGCAGGGGCAGTGAAGCTGAGCGAGGCGGAGTTCACTGAACTGGGGGTGGTGTCTTTACCGAAATTGGGGGTGCGGTCGGCGTGAGATTTCTACCTGGTGCCCTACTCATCCGCAAAGAAACGCGGATGAATGGGGCACCAGGCAAACCTAAGTTACTGGGGGGGGCGGCGGCGCATCATGGTCACCGCGGTCGCGGTCCCTATCGGAGTCCGGCGCGGAGTCTGACGGGGGAGGCGGG
>JAFAWN010000097.1 GCA_019241735.1 Terriglobales bacterium | reverse complement strand
ATCGTCGGAGAAGGCGTAACGGTTACAGAATTGCGCCGCCCCTGATCGCTCCGTCCTTCACCCCATCATGGTGGCGTGCTCGGGCTGGATCTTATACATTACTCGAATTTCATTCCCCTGCCGGTAGGGATACTTGTCCACGCCGAGATACTTTTTGGCCAGCTTATCGATGTGGGCATCGGCGCCCTGCTCGGTGATCTCCACTACGCGACCGCGAAGTTCCAGGTATCGATACGGATTGTCCGGATCCATAATCGCCAGGGCGACGCGGGGATCGCGGCGGATGTTGCGGTCCTTCTGGCGTCCCTTGGCGGAATTGATAATTACCTGATCGCCGTCAAGATCGCACCATACCGGGGTCACCTGCGGGCTGCCGTCTGACATCAGCGTGCTCAAATGGGCAAACGCGCGCTTGCTGAAAAGATCGCGGTACTTTTCGGGGATCGCATGGGCCATGGGCTCCTCCTAAATTCTTGGGCCGGCAAAATCAGTTCAGGAAATATGCGCGGTAAAGCGTGTCTCTCTGGGCCGGGCGAAAACCTGCATCACGAATAATTCTTCTTAGTTCCTCTTCTGTAGTGGAGTTGGTCACGCCCGCTGCGCGCACCACATTTTCTTCCAGCATTACCGATCCAACGTCGTTACCACCAAATCGCAGTCCAAGCTGGCACACTTTCAGTCCCTGTGTTACCCAACTGGATTGCACATTAAGGAAGTTCGAAAGATATAAACGCGATATAGCCAGCGTCTTCAAATACTCCACCGCCGTTGCCTCTTCCCAGTGGCGGCCGCCCAACGCGGTATTCGCGGGCTGAAAGCTCCAAGGGATGAATGCCGTGAATCCGCCAGTTTCTTCCTGCAGTTCGTACAGCCGCTGAAAGTGGTTTACCCGGTTCTCATAATTCTCGCCGACGCCGAACATCATCGTAGCCGTAGTCCGCATGCCCAACTGGTGCGCCGTTCGATGCACATTGATCCAATCGTCGGTCAGGCATTTCAAGCGTGCGATACGATACCTGACCTCGTCATCGAGTATTTCCGCTCCGCCTCCGGGGATAGAGTCCAATCCGGCATCCCGTAAACGCGAGATGGTATCGCGAATCGTCAGACTGCTGTACTCCGCTATCGCAATGATTTCCGAGGCCGAATAACAGTGCAGGTGAATGTCCGGGAACCTCTGCTTAATCCCGCGCAACATCTGTTCGTGCCATTCGATCTTGAGATCAGGATGCAGGCCTCCCTGCATCAATACTCCGGTGCCGCCAAGTTCCGCCGTCTCGCGAATTTTCTCGTAAATTGTTTCGAAGTCAAGGATGTATCCCTCTTTTGCTTTGGACCCCTTCAACGGACGGTAAAAAGCGCAAAACGTGCAATATTCGGTACAGAAATTGGTGTAATTAATATTGCGATCGATAACGTAGGTAGCCACGCCTTCGGGATGAAGCTTGCGGCGGACCGCGTCCGCTTCCATGCCAATCCCAATGAGATCATCGGATTCAAACAGCTCCAGGGCCTGCTGCTTAGTTAGGGTCATGAGGTAACACTACAATCTTACCGGAGCCGGACCCCGGTAATCCACTTCGGCGAGTCATGCGGTTTTTCCGCGTAGAGGCGCAGTCTCTTCCGCTTTCTTTTTGCTTCGCAGATAGCCTCTTAACGTAAAGATCGCGCCAATGACTGCGAGGCCTACGAGAATGATCACTGCCGGCTTTTGATAACGCTCGAAAAATCTAGTGATCTGCCTTCCATATAGCGCCCCCAAGGCGGCAACGATGGTGTAGCGGATCCCGCGGCCTAGCGCCAGTGCCCCTAAAAACTTCTTCTGCGAATATTGCAGAGCACCAGCCGCCAGCAGGAACGGGACAAAGGGAAAAGGCGGTGGCATAATTGCAGGCACAGCAATCGATCCAAATCCCCATCGCTCGAAACGCTTGTACACTTTATTTGCGGTTCTCTTGGAGAGCCTGCGCTCCATCGCCTCTTTTCCACCCTTGCGCGCCAGGCGATACGTGATGTAGCCGCCAATCATGGCGCCAATCGTCGCCATTAACGCGTAGTAAGGCCATGGCTGCTGATGGCGGGCGGCCAGCCATATGGTCAAAACATCCATGCTGCCAGTCAGCGGAATGACGGAGTTATCAGCGACTCCGAGAGCGACTAAACCCCACCCGCCCCACTGGCGAAGGCGGCGCAGAATGGAAAACGCGAGATAGACATGAATAGGTAGCAGCATTTTCGAGTGACGCCTACGATTCTTATGTGACGGCAGCCTTAGCGGTGGAGAGGAAGTTTAATTCTGTAGACGGCGGCAACGCGCCGCACTCCCCTGCGTATTGGTAGAAGAGTTCAAGACCGTCAAGGCAAGCGGCGTCCAGGAAATAATGGATGTTCTCGGTCAGATAGTCCTCTATTTGACCTTCGCTCAACCCCAGGCGCGGCGCCCATCGCACCGCGATCTGAGCGAGGTTGTGCGGCCGTAGTCCATCATCCCGCGACATTTGGAATACCACTCCCAGATTTGCGAGATCAGATTCATCCAGTGCCGCCTGTCGGACTGCCCAGAAAGCATAGACGAATGGCTTGCCCGTGGACCGCACCCATTCCTGTCCCAGATCAAAAGTCAGGTAGCGCGAGCGGTCAACCTTCAGCGCCGGGTCCCCGATCAACAATGCCCCTTCATGGTCCGCGAGCATGCTGTCCAAATCCGGATTCATCGCGGTGTAGTTGCGCGCGCCACCCCACCACTTGGCGAATAAAATTTTGGTCAGGGCGGCGGAAGTCATTGAAGAAGCGTCCAGCGCCACGTTTTGGACTTCCTCCAGCGGCTTCCGGCAAACCAACAGGATCGATCGCACTTCCCGCAGCGAAGCAATAGCGACTCCCGGCAGGATTGCCAGGCCGGAAATTTTCGGGTACGCCGCAGTCGGAATGATCCCAATGTCAGCAGTTCCCTCGGCCAACTGTTCGGCGCAGCGCGCGGGGACGGTGTAGGAGATGTCGAAATCTGTGCGCGCGACGGAACCAGCTTCTCCATGCTCGAAATCCCACATCAGAGGCGCTGTATTGAGGTATGAAATCGCCGAGATACGAAGCTTTCTCATGCGGGAAGGCTTAATTCTAACAAACTTGTGTCATCTGACCTTGACGCCGTTTTTTGCGCGCGTATAGAGTCCGGCAGGGACCCCGCGCGAGGTTAAACGTTGCCGGAATTGGCCGCTGCAGTTCAAAAAAAAGACGAGACTCTCACCCGGCAATGGCTGGCCCTGGCTTTGACCCCGGGCATGGGGCCCACTAGTGCGCGGCACCTGGTGGAATTCATGGGTGACATCGGCGCAGTGTTTCGTGCAACGTTGACCGAATTGGAAGCTACCGGGCTGCGGTCAGTGTCCGCGCAATCGCTCGGGACGGGGCGGTCATTAGAGTTGGCGCAAGATGAATTGGCCCGGGCTGCCGCGGCCGGCGTCTCCCTGGTGTCACTAGGCGACGCAGATTATCCGGCGCAACTGAAACAGATATACGATCCACCGCTGGTCCTTTATGTGCGCGGACGTGCGCAGATCCTATCTCAGCCGGGAATTGCTGTGGTAGGCACACGCCACCCTACACCCTATGGATCGGGCATGGCAGAGCGTCTGGCCTGTGATCTCGCTTCCCGCGGGCTGGTTATTTTTAGCGGCCTGGCCCGAGGCATTGATACCTCCGGTCACCGCGGCGCAATTGCCGGCAAAGGTAAGACCGTGGCAATTTTGGGCACCGGGGTGGATATTATTTATCCCAAGGAAAACTCGCGCCTCAGCGAACAGATTCTGGCCCTGGGCGGCGCGCTGGTCTCCGAGTTTCCGCTGACTACGTTCGCGGCGCCGCAGAATTTTCCCATCCGCAACCGGATTATCAGCGGAATATCGATTGGCGTTTTGGTCGTCGAAGCTGCTGAATACAGCGGGACGCGTATCACTTCGCGCTGCGCTCTGGAACAAAATCGTGAGGTTTTCGCGGTGCCTGGAAACGTGACCAACAAAAATTCATGGGGGCCTAACACGCTGATTAAGCAGGGCGCAAAGCTGGTGGCAACCTGGGAGGATATATGGGAGGAACTGCCCGCGGCCGTCCGGGCCGCTCTCACGCTGGAACACGGCACTGAATCGCAGGATATGGAAACCGCATCTCTATTCCAGGAAGCTGAGCTGTCGCCGCACGAGAAGAAGATATTCGCATTGCTCAAAGCGGACGAATCCACGCACATAGACGAGATTGTAGAAAAGCTGGAGCCGGGGATTTCCGCCTCCGAAATTTTTGCTGCGTTATTTGAGCTGGAACTGGCGGGCAAAGTGAAACAGCTCCCGGGAAAGAATTTCGTGAAGACATTCTGAGCGCAGGGGCAGACTTTGAAGGCTAAACAGCCTCCGGGCTCTTCGCGTAACTTGTTGATATCGTCCTGTTCGTGCTAGCTTCGGAAAAACAAATCTCAGAACTGAGGAATTATTGGCTAAAGGTTTAGTCATCGTCGAGTCGCCGGCCAAGGCAAAGACAATCCAGAAGTACCTGGGTAAAGGCTTCACTGTCGAAGCATCCCTTGGGCACGTTAAAGATCTGCCTAAGAGCGTTCTCGGCGTCGATACCGACAACGACTTCGAAACTGAGTACATCGTTATCCCCGGCAAGGAAAAGGTCCTCGCCCGCCA
>JAFAWN010000054.1 GCA_019241735.1 Terriglobales bacterium | reverse complement strand
CCGAGTGCGGATGAGCGATTCGCCGGAAGAGCCGGCGCGCGCCATCACCCTGGCGCTGGAAGAAGCAGGATTGCCGGCGGAAGAGATCCAGTACGTTAATCTCCACGGAACTTCGACTGAAATGAACGATCGCGTCGAGACTTCAGCTTTGAAGCTGGCACTTGGCAGCCACGCGGCCAAGATCCCCATGTCCGGGCTAAAGTCGCAGATTGGTCATGCGCAAGGCGCATGTGGTTCGGCAAGTTTGGCGGCAACATTGATAGCAATGGAACATAAGATGGTCCCCCCGACCATCAATCTCGAACAGCCCGATCCCCAGTGCGATCTGGACTACGTACCAGACGCCGGACGTCACGTTGAAATCGAAAACGCAATCTGTAATTGTGTGGGATTTGGATCCAAGAATTCGGCATTAGTCGTCCGAAAAGCGGCCTGACCCGCGGCCCTCCGTGGTTTCCGATCGCAACCGTCCCCTCACCATCCGTTAGAATAGCTGTTCACCTACTGCATCATGGCCCAGGAAGAAGAAGTATTAGGCAAGGCCTACGACAGCCGGCTAATGAAGCGGCTGCTGGTGTATATCCGGCCATACAAGTGGCAAACCTGCATTGCGTTGGTTGCGATCTTTATCAGATCTGCTGCCGATGTAGTCGGTCCCTATCTTACCCACCTGGTCATCGACAAATATTTAGCGCCGACGGGTCTGCGCTCGCCGCTTGACCGCTTCCTGAGCATTAAGCCGCTGGTGGGAATCGCTCAAATCACCATCCTTTATGTTGGCCTCCTGATCTTCAGTTTCCTGCTGGAATATCTGCAAACGTATTTCATGCAGTGGGTGGGCCAGATGGTGATGTTCGATCTGCGCAAACAGATCTTTCACCATCTCCAGCGCATGCACATTGGCTTTTACGACAAAAACCCTGTGGGGCGGCTGGTCACGCGGGTCACAACCGACGTTGATGCGTTGAACGAGATGTTCACTTCCGGCGTGGTTTCACTTTTTGACGATGTGTTCGTGCTGGCGGGAATCATCGTGTTCATGCTGCGCATGAATGGCAAGCTGGCGCTGATCACTCTAACCGTGCTGCCAGTGATCGCCATCGCCACCCGCATCTTCAGGGACAAGGTCCGCGATTCCTATCGCCGCATTCGCGTCGCCATTGCCCGCATCAACGCCTACCTTCAGGAGCATGTAAGCGGAATGGTGGTGTTACAGCTTTTCAATCGCGAAAAGCGCGCGTTTGAAGAATTCTCAGAAGTTAACGCCGTTCACATGGACGCGTACAAAGACGCCATCATGGCGCACGCCGTTTACTATCCAGTAGTCGAATTTTTATCGGCAACCGCGATTGCCTGCGTGATCTGGTTCGGAGGCGGTGACGTCATCCGGCGCGTGACCACATTGGGCACACTGGCTGCGTTCATCCAGTACGCGCAGCGTTTTTTCCGCCCGATCCAGGATTTCAGCGAGAAGTACAACATATTGCAATCGGCCATGGCCTCGAGCGAACGAATCTTCAAATTGCTCGATGCCCCGCGTGAGGTGGTTTCCGCGCAGGTCCCCGTAAAGGTCGAGGGGCCGGGGAGGATTGAGTTCGACCACGTTTGGTTCGCCTATAACGCAGCCCACCACGAGCCGGCAGATCCAGCGGGAAAATCTGTAACTCCGGCCGCAGGAGATGGCTCCAACGGGAATGCTCCTGAGCCGGATTGGGTCCTTCGCGATGTAAGTTTTGCCATCGAGCCTGGAGAGACTGCCGCCATCGTCGGCCACACCGGTGCCGGGAAAACTACGATTATTTCCTTACTGATGCGCTTCTATGATGTGCAGCGCGGCTCCGTGAAAATCGACAGCGTTGACGTTAAAGACATGGATTTGGCTGACCTCCGCCACCGCTTTGGTGTGGTGCTACAGGACCCGTTTCTGTTCACTGGTACTGTGGCCAGCAATATCCGGTTGGGGACCGCCGGAATTACTGACGCCGAGGTTGAGCAGGCGGCCGCGGACGTTAACCTCGCCAATTTCGTGCGCACTTTGCCGCACGGTTTCAGAGAAGAGGTGAGGGAACGGGGCTCGACACTTTCCACCGGCCAGAAGCAGCTGATTTCCTTTGCCCGGGCGCTGGCCCACAAGCCTCGGATACTGATTCTCGACGAGGCCACTTCGAGTGTGGACACCGAAACGGAAATGCGGGTCCGGGATGCGCTCGACCGGATGGTAGCAGGCCGGACTTCGGTCATCATCGCGCACCGGCTATCGACCGTGCAGCGCGCCGACAAAATCATCGTCATGCACCGGGGAAAGGTACGCGAAATGGGGAGCCACCAGGAATTACTGGCGCAGCGCGGAATTTACTACAAGCTCTATCAGCTGCAATATAAAGACCAGGAGTTTGCCGATGCGCGGCGCGAAGGCGTGCCCATATAGCCAAACCAAAGATCGCGGAAAAGTCGCTCCTGCGTGATTAGCGCGTCCGAGGGATCCCTTTACAATGCCTTGTGCGGATACTGATCTCGGCAGGAGAAGCGTCCGGCGATATGTATGGCGCGGAGCTGATGCAGGCCCTCCGACGCCGCGACAGATCAGTCGAGTTCTTCGGCGTGGGCGGTCCGGCCATGCGGGCCGCCGGCTGCGACACGGTCGTTGATGCGAAAGACCTTGCGGTTGTCGGAATTTCTGAGATTCTCAGCCATCTGCCGAAAATCTGGACGCGTTTCCATCGATTGATCGCCGCAGCGGACGAGCGCCGCCCCAGCCTGGCCATTGTTATCGATTCGCCCGCGTTCAACTGGCGTGTAGCGCGGGAAATGAAAAAACGGAAAGTCCCGGTCGTCTATTACGTTTGTCCCCAATTTTGGGCGTGGCGACAGGGGCGGGTCCGGCTGTTGCGAAAGTATGTGGACCAGGCGCTGGTGATTTTTCCGTTCGAAGAAAAGTTTTATCGGGAGCGTGGAGTCAATGCGGCGTTCGTCGGACACCCTCTGGCTAACCTGGGGCAGCCTGCAATTACGCGCGATGAGTACGCCACCAAACATCGGCTGAACCCTGCGAAACCCTGGATCACCCTGATGCCGGGCAGCCGGGTAAAGGAAGTCCGCCTGAATCTCCCCACAATTTTGGACTCTGCTGAAAAGCTGGGCGCCGCGTACGAATTTCTCTTGCCGGTCGCTTCCACCCTCGACCGTTACTTTGTGCAAGACCTGGTAGGCTCGCACCCGATCCACCTGGTGGACGACGCGCTCTCCGCATTGGTCCAATCTCGCGCAGCAATTATTGCCAGCGGCACCGCTACAGTCGAAGCTGCGCTGATGGGAACGCCATTCGTAATGGTGTATCGGGTTTCTCCCGCGACCTATTTTCTCGGACGCTCACGGGTGAGGGTCCCGCATTTTGCCATGGTGAATCTGATCGCGGGCCGGGAAATCGTACCCGAGCTGGTCCAGCATGACTTCACCGCAGATCGAGTCGTAAACGCGGTCAACAAGATTGTTACAAATGGCCAGGCGCGCGCCGAAATGATAGAAGGTTTAAAAGAAGTCAGAAACCGACTTCGGGGAACTGAGACCACTCCAGCGGCGGACCGGGCGGCAGACGAGATACTTACGATGGTTATGACAGCTGCCAGAAATGTTCCACCTCCAGCCCCTTAACTCTTTTGCTCACAGCATCTTTTAGGCTGAAATCCTCATCCAAGTAGAGGCCGTATATTTCCCAGGAGAGAATTCCTGATGCGCTCCATTTCCCGCCGACAGGCTTGGATGGCCTGCACCGCGGCTCTGCTGCTCTTGTGCGCGCTGCCCTCTCTTGCCGCGGAAAAAATGCGGTTGCGGGTCGATGATTATCAGATCGACGCTGAGCTGGAGCCGCACACTCACAAAATTACTGCCCGGGCCAAGGTCAGATTCACCGCCCTTGAGGACCTCACCATAGCTACCTTCGAGCTGCACAACGATCTGCGGGTTAAAAAGGTCGTGGACGCAGGCAATAAGCCGCTCAATGCCGAGCGGGTCACTCAAGATTCAACCGTGCGAGTGCAACTGCCGGCGAGTCTTCCAAAAGATACTTCGACCTCTCTAACTTTTGAATACGAAGGAATACTCGATTCCGCTGATGACAGTCCAGTACAGGGGCTGAAAGTTGCTTACGTCGGGGACGAAACCAGCTACCTGCTATACGCCGGACGCTGGTTTCCGGTAAACGCGTACGGAATTAACCGCTTTACCGCGACCATTAACGTCACCGTCCCCGGCACCATGATTGTTATAGGCAGCGGCAAGCAAACGATCACTACCGCATCCTCGAAGAAAGCTGCGGCCACGGGCTTGTCTAACAAGACCTACAGCTTTGTTTGGGACAAGCCTAGTTTCCCGGGGACGATCGTGGCAGGCGTGTTCCAGGAATTTAAAAGCGATGAGGCGGGCGTCGATCTCCATGTTTTCTTTAAGCCTGTCCATCAAAATCTGGGGGCAACCTACGCCGAGACCGCAATCAAAGAATTTACTTATTACGTTACGCTCTACGGCACGCCGCCATCCACCAGCCTGAAAGTAGTTGAGATACCCGATGACACCTTGCCTGCAACCTGGGCCCCCGAGATCGCAGCTATTGCCAGTCGTGCGGTGACTGAGAAGGTGAATTACCGTTTGCTTGCCAACACCATCGCGCATCAGTGGTGGGGGGTGTCAGTCAGCCCTGACAGCCGCGACTCGTGGTGGCTGAACGATGGCTTCGCGCGTTACTCCGAGGCCCGCTATGTGGAACAAGCTGCTGGCCAGGCCGGGCTCGAGGAAGCAGTGAAAGATATGTCAGTCGGGGCATTGGCCTATGACACTGTTCCGCTTTCCACCGTCGGCAAGCTGGATGTTTTTTCGCCGGAGTTTCAGTCGCTGGTCACCGATAAAGGCGCAATGATTCTGCACATGTTGCGCTGGATCCTTGGAGACCAGAAATACGATCTCACCATGCGCACTTTCGCCGCAAAGTATGCGGGCAAATCCGCGTCGATGGATGATTTCCGCGCCTTGGCAGAGAAGAATTATGGCGACAAACTGACTTGGTTCTTTTCGCAATGGCTTGATTCTACCGGCGCTCCCGAGTTCAAGACCAAGTACACCGTGTATCGCCTCGGGAACAAATGCGCCCCATCAGCGCGTTGCCCCGGCTTTCGCGTGGTGGGTCAGATTACGCAGGATCTGGACCTGTTCCGCATGCCGGTGCAGTTGAAGATCGATACTGATGGAAAGACGGAAGACAAGCGAATTGATGTTGTGGGGACCGATTCTCCATTTTCCATCGAGACGTTCGGCAAGCCGCGCCGCATCGTGATCGATCCCGATAATCGCGTTTTGAAAAATTCAAGTGACATTAAATTGCGCGCCTCCATCCAGCGCGGACAGGCGATGGTGCAGCAGGGGGATTTTGCCGGGGCTTTAACCGAGTTTAATAAAGCGCTGGAACTCAACAAGAACAGCTCCCTGGCGCACTACCGGGTTGCGGAAGTGTTTTTCATGCAGCATAACTATCAGGCGTCCGCCAACGCTTATCGCGAGTCGCTGAATGGAGATGGGGACCCTCGCTGGACCGAGGTTTGGAGCCACATCCAGTTGGGGAAGATCTTCGACATTACCGGCCAGAGGGAGCGCGCCGCGCGCGAGTATCAGCTGGCATTGCAGACCAATGACAATACCCAGGGCGCTTTGGATGAAGCACGGAGATACCTGCAGAAACCCTTCGAACAGCAGAAAAACAGCTAGCTCGTAAAAAACTCCCGGCTAAATAGCCCAGCGCAAAAGCGTCGCACCGACTGTAAACCCCGCGCCCACCGACGCCAGCAGCACCAGATCGCCTTTCTTCAGTTTGCCTTCCTGTCGGGCGGTATCCATGGCTAGCGGTATGGTGCCGGCGGTGGTGTTGCCATAGCGGTCGATGTTAATGACGGCTTTTTTGGGATCCAGCCCAAGGCGCTCCACGGTGGCGTTAATAATCCTCATGTTCGCCTGATGGGCGATAAAAACATCAATATCGGTTACATCGAGACTGTTCCGGTTAAGCAACTTCTGGCACGCTTCCAGCTGCTTGCGGACAGCAAACTTAAAAACCGCACCTCCATCCTGATGGACGTAGTGCATTTTCTTATCCACCGTCTCATGCGTAGAGGGATTGAGGCTCCCGCCCCCCGGCATGTAAAGCGAGCATCCCCCGGAGCCGTCCACCTCATGCACGAAATCGATGATTCCTAAATCATCATCCGATGGCTCGAGGATCACGGCCCCGGCGCCATCACCGAAGATCACGCACGTGGCGCGGTCGGTGTAATCAATGATCGAAGACATTACGTCGGCGCCGATCACCATGACCTTTTTGTGCGCCCCGGTGGCAACAAACTGCGTTCCGGCCTGCAATGCATATAGAAATGCGGAACAGGCAGCGGAAAGATCAAAACCCCAGACGCCCTGGGCCCCAAGTTTGTTCTGCACCAGGCATGCCGTGGACGGAAAAAGCATGTCCGGCGTGACCGTGCCCACGATAATGGCATCCAGTTCGCTGGCCGTTATGTTTCTTTCGCTCAGGGCTTTCTTTGCGGCCTCCACGGCCAGGTCGCTGGTCGCTGTGCCCTTGTCCACGATGTGGCGTTCGCGGATGCCGATACGCTGCATGATCCAGTCGTCGGAAGTAGCGACCATCTTTTCCAGGTCTGAGTTGGTTAAGAGCCGCGGAGGAACATACGTGCCCAGGGCGCTGATTTTTACTTTAGTTTTTCCATTGGCAAGCATGGGGTGCAGTTGGCAGTCTCCGTTTTTGAAATTACCCTGCGGGCTTGATTAAGCCGTCATTCTGACGTGAGACGAGAGGAATGTCCAACTTTTAGGAAGCCAGGAGTGGGCAAGATGAAAACGATCGCAGAGCTTTCAAAGCCCTGCCACACCGGCCGATATTTCGGCAGCCGCTTGGCACCATCGTCTTCCCAATGAAGAATAAGCACTTACGCAGGTAATAGCTTAAAGCAATAGACTAAAAATGTTCCACGTGGAACATATCTCGCAAAAGATGGGATGCTGGTCAAGCATTCCCAGTCCTGCCGCGCACCCTCTCCACTCACTCTAAAAAGTTTGCTCGACGACCCCAAAAGGTCAAAGCCAGGCACCGGCGACCCACTGCACACACAAGAGCTCGTTACCGTTGCTTCCTTCCGGACCTGGCGGGGTTGGCGAGAATGCGTCGCGCGGGACCGATGCCTGACCTTTGGATTCTAACATTCGGCGCCCGAAGGATTCTTCCCCCGATCGGCTAGAACATCCACACAATGCCGCCGCCTGAAAACAAATTACCCTGCCGGCTCTTGCCGGTGTTGACATTCAAGGGCGGCACTCCAGAATTGAAATCTCGGACCTCGCCACGTACTTTAAAGCTTTTCCAGATTCTCACGTCGAACCCTCCGCCAATTTGGAAAACGCTGACGGTCTTGCCCGACCCGGAATTCTTACCGTAAAACTCCAAATTCGAGCTGGGAGTGAAATGTCCCAGTCCGGCTCCGACGCTCACCCACGGAGACAACAGTGCCGTAGGGACAAATTGCGCGCGAATCGAAGGCGTAATGAAGTACGCGTAATAGCTCTCGGGAATAAGATTGGCCCCGAATTGCAGGTCTTCATCGGGGTTGATCGCCACCGGCACTTCCACTGCAAGCCCAAGCGCATCCCAGCGTCGAAACCAGCGGCTGTAATTGGCCTCAAAGGTAATACCGTCACCAAAGTGAAGTGTGTTATTGGGAAGGTTGGTGCCGCTCACGTTCTGGTCGCCAACACCTATGCTGCCGGCAGTAAACGAAACTTCATTTTTCTTGTCTTGCGCCGCGGTCTTAACGGGCCACATTGACAACGCCATCAGGCTTGCGATGAAAAAATATCTGATCGGCATCACACCTCCCGCCCCAAGACCATTTTGATTAGAACCCAGGGCCCTGTAGTAACGCAACCTCACCTGGGATCCCAGTCCCGGACCTGGGTCCCCAGAATTTGAATCACAATCCGCGATGGTAAAATGAAGCTTGCATGCCCGATACGTCAATCATTGAAGCCAACGATTTGGCTGCGGAAATTCAAGGGGAAAACGAGGCCGCCGCGACGAAAGTCAGCTTCGTCAGCCTCGGATGTCCCAAGAACCTGGTCGACTCCGAGCGGATGCTCGGCCTCCTGGCGCAGGACGGCTACGTCCTGGTGCCCGACTCGGAAAAGTCGGACCTGGTGATCGTCAACACCTGCGGCTTCATCGACGCGGCGCGGCAGGAGTCGCTGGGCGTGATCCGCGAGATGCTCGACCGCAAGCGGGACGGGCGGATCAAGGGGGTGGTCGTCGCGGGCTGCCTCGCGGAGCGGCAGAAGGAGATGCTGCTGGAGGAGGTGCCCGAAGTCGACCAGGTGGTCGGCGTCTTCGGGCGCGAGGAGATCGCCAGGGTTGCCGACCGGATCATGGGCGACCTCCACGAACAACGGACCCTCTTCCGTCCCGCCCCGGTCCAGGCCCAGGACGACCGGGCCCGACTGCGGATCACCCCGAAGCACCTCGCCTATCTCAAGGTCTCCGAAGGCTGCGACCGGCTCTGCACCTTCTGCGCGATCCCGTACATGCGGGGCATGCACGTCACCAAGCCCATCGAGAAGGTGGTCGAGGAGGCCCGCGAGCTCGCCGCCGACGGCGTCCGCGAGCTCAACCTCGTCGCGCAGGACATGACCTATTACGGGATGGATCTTTACGGGCGACCGCGACTGGCCGACCTCCTCCGAGAGCTGGAGCGGGTCGAGGGGATCGACTGGGTCCGGGTCCTCTACAACTACCCGAACCACTTCACGGACGACCTCTACGACGCCCTGGCGCATAGCTCCAAGGTCCTGCCCTATCTGGACATGCCGCTCCAGCACATCAACGACCGGGTGCTCAAGGTGATGAACCGTCGGCATTCGCGCGAGCAGACCGAGGCGATCATCGCCCGCCTCCGCGCGACGGTGCCGGGCCTGGTCCTCCGGACGACGTTCATCG
>JAFAWN010000387.1 GCA_019241735.1 Terriglobales bacterium | reverse complement strand
GCAAAACCCTGAAAGTGTCCTACAATTTGTGCGGTAAACAATCCGCCGTGGAGAACTAGGGCATAACCGCCAATAAGTCGGAGGAAAGCAAAGTGTCCCTTCCACCCGAGATAGCCCAAGTCCCGACCGGACTGAATGCTCAACAAGAAGCCGCCAACCAAACCACAGAAGCGAAGCGCGAAATGACTGGATTTGAGCGCGGCACATTGCGATGGGCCAAATTAGCCGTCGGCATGTCCGCGGTGGCCGCTTTCTTCGTGTGTTTGCAGTGGTGGGAGATGCGTCGAGGCGGAATTGACACTCATGCTTTGGCGCAGGCCACTAAGAATGCTTCTGAGGCGGCGAGGGACCAAGCTGACGCCGCCCAACGATTTTCTCATACGGTTGAGGCCATCAATGGCAGAATGCAGGACGCAGTGGATCAATTGGAATCCGCAGCCAATAACGCAAAAGCTGCTATCAAGGCAACACGAGACGCTATGAGATTGGATCAAAGGGCTTGGGTAGGAATCGAAGGACATCTCCCGGTAGAAAACCTTAGATTGGGTGGTCATCCTAGGCTTGGCGTAAAAATAGTGAACTCAGGGAAGACCCCCGCTTTACACTTTATCGAATTGATAGGCGCTAATGAGCAGTATACGGGAGCGCCATTTGTCGCTGATTACAGCCGGCATGTGCCTACCGCCCCAAGACTTAGCATGAGCGTCATACAACCCAATAGTGGGCTTGACGCCTACACTCTCCCGTTTAACGATGCCTTCACGCAGGCGATGATAGATGACCTCAAGGTCGGAAGGGTGATGCTGAGAGTCTACGGGAAACTGTCCTATGAAGACGTTTTCCATAAACGTCATCACACTACGTTCTGCATGTTTGTTAACGCTGACTTGGTTAACCTCGCCCCCTGCGACACCTACAACTATGCAGACTAGTGGCCAAATTAGGTCACTGTGAAGTCGCCGGAAGCCTTGACTAGCGGGGGTTTTTGCCGGAGAATGCGCACGGCTATTTTCTTCCCTTATCTCGCAAGCCAAGCCCTGCGCGGTTTTCGTTCTGCTGAGCAGATCTTATTGCGAGGCTGCATCTGCGTCGCAAGTAGCTATTTAGGAATTTTCTCAATGGAAAAGGCACTCTTGGAGGCACAATGAAATCCCGCTCCTTAATTCTGTACGCTCTGGCTCTAATAGTTTTTATCGGCGTGGCGATTGCTGCTGGCAACGCGCAGAGCGCTCCCATCGTCCGCCACGACATTTATCACGATACGTCGTTGCCGGTGCGCGAGTACGCTACCTTTCCGGTGGCATCGCAGGAAGCTGGGGCATGGCTAGACGAAGCCAACCGGCCCTTTCACGCCGAACATCCGCGGCCGGTACGCAAACAGTGGCGCGGCCCCATGGCGGTGGGCGCGGATGTGGCGGAGGAAGTTTCCAGCTTATCCACTGTTTCAGCGGTTTTAGGATCGAACTTCGAGGGGATTCCTAACATCGCCAATGGCACCCTGGTGGGAATCCCGCCGGACCCCAATTTATCTGTGGGGGCAACGCAGGTAGTGGAAGTCATCAACAGTGCCTACGAAGTTTTTGACAAGGCGAGTGGCCAGTCGTTTTTTCCGCCGCAACAGATCAGCACAATCTTCAGCGGGATGCCAGGACTGTGTGGGCAAGGCGTCACTTTTTTCTTTACCGATCCGATTGTGGTGTACGACAAAATCGCCGGGCGGTGGGTGATCGGCATCGTCGCATATGACAATACCGGCAGCCACGGCAATGAATGCATTGCGGTCTCAGCCACTTCTGATGCGACAGGCCGGTACTACCGTTATGCTTTCAAGTTTGGCGCGAACACGTTCCCGGATTATCCCAAGCTGGCGGTTTGGCCGGACGGATACTATGCCTCGTATAACCTTTTCACCCCCACCAACGTTTACGGCACTGCGTGCGCTTATGACCGCGCACGGATGCTGGTGGGGAAATCCACCGCAGTGGTGTGCTTTGAGAATGCCAGTGAGTTTTCCTACTTGCCATCAGACCTGGATGGCGCAACCTTGCCGCCGGCGGGGGAGCCAAATTTTTTTATCGATCTCTTCGATACCAGCTCGCTGCATCTGTATCGCTTCCACGCTGATTTCAAGTCACCTGCGGATTCGGTGTTCTTCGGACCGCTTACCATTGCCGTCAAACCTTTCACTCCGGCATGCGGAGGAGGGGCATGCATTCCGCAACTTGGCACATCGCAACAGCTCGACACCTTGAGCGACCGGCTGATGTTCCGGCTGGCGTACCGGAATTTTGGCAGTCACGAATCGCTGGTGGTGAACCATTCGGTGCAGACGAGCGTGGCCGACTCCGGAGTGCGCTGGTACGAGATTCGCCGTCCCGACGACAATCCCAGGGTGTACCAGCAAGGGACGTTCACCGATGCCGACCGCTCCGCATGGATGGCGAGCATTGCCATGGATAAAGCTGGAGACATTGGGCTGGGCTTCAGCGAATCGAACAGCAGTATGCATCCGGCAATTGCCTATACTGGGCGAGTGCAGGCGGATCCTCCAAACCAAATGGAATTACCGGCAATGATTTATGCGGGAAATGGCTCGCAGACCGGGGCAGACCGCTGGGGAGACTATAGCGGGCTGGCGATTGATACGGTGGATGATTGCACTTTCTGGTATGTGAACGAGTACTATGCGGTGGACAACGGATACAA
>JAFAWN010000244.1 GCA_019241735.1 Terriglobales bacterium | reverse complement strand
GTGGGCTCAAGCAATGCGGTGAACCTTACCGACGGATTGGACGGGCTGGCGATTGGTTGCACCGTAATTGCTGCGGGGGCGTTGGCCGTGCTCACCTACGTTAGTGGCCATGCGACATTTTCCACATATCTGGAGCTGCCACGGATGCCACAGGTCGGCGAGCTCACAATTTTTTGCGGTGCAATGGTGGGAGCGTCCATCGGATTTTTCTGGTATAACGCCCACCCCGCCGAAGTGTTCATGGGAGACGTCGGCTCGCTGGCGCTTGGCGGAGCCATCGGGACGGTTGCGGTAATGATAAAGCAAGAGCTCCTACTGCCATTCATCGGCGGGGTTTTCGTGATTGAGGCGCTGTCGGTGATTCTTCAGGTGTCTTCCTACAAAATGCGCAAGAAGCGCATATTTAAAATGGCCCCAATCCATCATCACTTTGAACTGCTAGGATGGTCGGAATCAAAGATCATTGTGCGCTTCTGGATTGCATCCCTGGTATTCGCACTGTTCGCCTTGACCACTCTCAAATTGCGATGAGCGAAAACCGCGTGGTGGACGTCGCTAGGAAAAGCGTTTTGGTGGTGGGACTGGGGAAGTCCGGTGTCGCTTCTGCGATTTTCCTCAAGAGCCGCGGTGCCAGGGTCACGGTTACAGACATCAAAAGCGAAGACCAGTTGCGAAAAGAAATTCCCACACTACTCGATCACGGAATTGACGTCGAAACCGGTGGGCATGGCGACCGCAGCTTTCACGATCAGGATCTGATTGTGGTCAGCCCCGGCGTTCCCGTGGACTCTCCTCCACTCATTCAAGCCAGAAGCCGCGGGGAGAAGATTATCGGCGAGATCGAGCTGGCGTCCTGGTTCTTGCCGGCACAAATCGTTGCCATCACCGGCTCGAACGGGAAAACTACAACTACCTCTCTCACCGGTGAAGTTTTGGCTGCGGCTGGCCGCAAAGTATTGGTTGGCGGAAATATTGGTACGCCCGCTATTTCGCTGGTTGAAAAGACAACGCCCGAGACGATTGTGGTGCTGGAAGTTTCCAGCTTTCAGCTCGAAACTATTGATATCTTCCGTCCGAAAATCGCTGCGGTGCTGAACATTTCTCCAGACCATCTCGACCGGCATGGCAGTATGGACGCTTATGTCAATGCCAAGGCAAGGATTTTCGAGAATCAAGGAGCTGAGGACTTCGCGGTACTGAATCATGATGACCAGGCTTGCGTGGAGATGGCTCGAAAGACCAAATCGCAACTCTATTGGTTCAGCCGCAACGGCGAAGTAATCCGTGGCGCTTTTCTGCGACAGGGGCGAATCTATTTTCGTGATGCCAACGCAGATGAGCGGGAAATTATGCCTGCCGCCGACATCCCCTTAAAAGGTGCGCACAATGTGGAAAATGTTCTGGCCGTCGTATGCCTAAGCTCGTTGTTGGATTGCGAACCGGAGTCGATTCGAGCAGGTGTACGAAACTTTAAAGCGGTAGAGCACCGTCTTGAGTATGTAGCCACAATAAAAGGCGTCGAGTATTACAACGATTCCAAGGCAACAAATGTCGATGCCGCCATCAAAGCCATCGAATCTTTTCGGTCGAACGTGCACCTTATTCTTGGCGGCAAAGATAAAGACAGCGACTACACCGCTTTGAATGAATTGCTCCGCGCGCGCGTGAAACGGGTCTATTTGATCGGAGCGGCAGCAGGGAAAATTGAATCACATATAAAGGATGCAGTAGAGATAATCCACGCCGGCACCCTGGAGAACGCAGTCAGGCAGGCCGGAGCTAGCGCACATCCTGGGGACGTAGTGCTGTTAGCGCCGGGCTGCGCCAGTTTTGACCAGTTCGAGGATTACACTCATCGCGGAAGGATCTTCAAGGAAGCGGTTCGCTCTCTCGCGCGCTCGAATCAAGTTTGACGGCAAGAGCCATTGTTGAACATGCCCATCGAAATTGGACACGTGAAGGCTATCTTCCGGTACCCGGTGAAGTCCATGGCCGGCGAGCGCCTGGAGGCGGCCAGTGTGGGATGGCACGGCTTGGATGGTGATAGACGCCTGGCATTCCGGCGAATTAACGACCGCAGCGGGTTTCCATGGCTCACGGCCAGCAAGCTTCCCGAATTACTGCTGTACACCCCGCAGCGCCGCGAAAATAGCACTCAACGCGACCTTCCCATCCATATCTGCACGCCGGATGGGCGAGAACTACCGGTCTTTGGCGAGGACTTGGCGGCCGATGTCGGTGGCCGCTCCGGAGAGCCGGTGCAGATGATGCACCTGAACCATGGCATCTTCGACGACGCGAACATCTCGGTGATAACGCTGGATACGGTGCGGGAGATTGCGCGACTCGCGGGACGGGATACGGACGTGCGGCGATTCCGCCCCAACGTTGTGGTGTCGCTAATCCAACCCGTTCCGTTCCAGGAGGACAACTGGTTGGGCGGCGTGCTCTCCTTTGGTCACGGCAACGAAACTGCGGCTATTTCCGTCACCATGCGCGACGTTCGCTGCGCGATGGTGAACCTTGATCCCGATTCAGCGAGCCCGGCACCGGAAGTGCTGAAAGCGGTGGCGCGCGGGAATCAAAATAATGCCGGCATCTACGGCGCGGTTACGCGTACCGGTCAGATGGCGGTGGGGCAGGGTGTGTTTCTCGAAGCGAAGCAGGTTGACGGCCGGTAACTTCGATTGTTACACTAATCCGGTTCCGCGAGATTTTACTGATTTGCCTGGATGCGATAGTTTCTTCGCTTTCGCGTGGGCGTGCGAAAGATCCTGAAAACGCAGCTGGCTATTGAGATAAACATGTCCTGAGAGGGTTAAGGACACCTCGCTGAAGCGTCCCGCGCTCACCTTTCTTCTTTGGGAAGGCTATGCGGGGCGGCACTGACGAAACGGAGCATCTCCCGGAGCGATCCGGGCCTGACGTCACCGTCGTCAGTTTCAGTCTGTGAACAGATACTGAAATTCCTCGCCGGTAAAACGGCGGGAAGCATGAATGGGCAGCTTACGCCATTCAGACGCCGGGAGTGGGATTTTGCGCGCATTTTATAGATGTGCGCACAGTAGCTGCGTGCAGCACTTAATAAAGGAGCAATAAGGAATTGCCGACATTTAATCAACTGGTCCGGGATGGGCGCAAGCGGCCGCGGTACAAAACCGCAAGTCCCGCGTTGCAGGGCTGTCCGCAAAAGCGCGGGGTTTGCACTCGTGTTTATACGCAGACGCCAAAAAAGCCGAACTCCGCATTGCGGAAAGTCGCTCGCGTACGGTTGACCAACGGAATTGAGGTCACGACCTACATTCCAGGAGTTGGCCATAATCTTCAGGAGCACTCGATCGTGCTCATCCGCGGAGGGCGAGTGAAGGATCTTCCCGGAGTGCGTTATCACGTGATTCGCGGCACTTTGGATTCGGTCGGTGTAGCCAATCGCAAACAGAGCCGCTCAAAATATGGGGCCAAGCGGCCAAAGGCTTAAGCGTTATTGGGAGTTAGAACTGAATGCCAAGAAAAGGATATATCGCGAAGAGGG
>JAFAWN010000031.1 GCA_019241735.1 Terriglobales bacterium | reverse complement strand
ACATTGAGGGTATCGGGCAGGAAATCAACATCGAGTTCGTGGACACCTGCATGTGCGGCGACTATCACATGACAATTGACCGCTCCGAGAAAGATGCCTTGAAGAACGTGCCGGGAGCCGGCCTGACCCTCTCTGAGGAAATGGGGCAGTCCAACAAGGCAGCCAGATTTTCGGGCAGCGACGGATTGGAGCAGTTGGGCGCGAGCCCGTTCAATCGGGATTTACAGAGCAAGGAATTCGACCGGCTGGAGCAGTTTGCCAAGCTGAACCGTGCGCCGACGGTTAAATTCAAAGACCTTGAAGAAGTGGTTACCCACAAGATCAGCGTCAACCTGATGCCGTTTGACGTGCGTGCGGATTTTGTCAGGGTGACGGGTGACACCGTGCTGGTTCCGGTCACGGTGCAAGTCAATAATCGCGATGTGACGTTCGTGAACAAGGACGGGGTCCAGCGCGGCACGGTAAACATTTTCGGCCGCGTTACCTCGCTTACGGGACGAATCGCGCAGACTTTTGAAGATACCGTGCAGGTGGATGTTCCGGCCGAGTTGCTGGCTAAAGTGACCCAAAACTCCTCGGTCTATTGGAAGGCGCTTCCTTTGCGGCCGGGCCGCTACCGCTTCGACATAGTTGTTAAAGATGTGAACGGAGACAGGGTCGGTACATGGAGCAAAGGCGTCCAGGTGCCGGACTTCGGCGAAGACAAACTAGCTTCATCATCCTTGATCGTGGCCGACCAGATGGGTCCGGTGGCGTCGAAGAACGTCGGTACCGGCAGCTTTGTTATTGGAACCACCAAAGTGCGGCCGCGCGTAGCGCCTTCGGACGGGAAGCCGATCAGCTTCAAGCGCGACCAAAAGCTCAACTTCTGGATGCAAGTTTATAACTTGAGCATGGATGACAAAACCCATAAACCATCCGCCACCGTGGAGTATGATGTGGTGAACGTGGCTACCAATAAGCCTGTGATTCGCTCGGTAGAATCAACCGAACAAATGGGAAATGTCGGCGACCAGGTGACCCTGCAAAAAACTCTTTCGGCCGCCAATCTTGATCCCGGGATATACCGCATCCAGATTAAGGTGAACGATAATATTTCCAAGCAAACGGTGGATCCGTCTGCGACGTTTGCAGTTGAATGACGTTTGCAGTTTGAGAGAAACACTTAGCTCCCCGAGGTGTAGATGCTCCGTAGGCTAAGTATCCTGGCATTGACGGTCGGCTTGGCGCTTCCGGCGCTGGCCGCTGAACGCCCAGGCTCCATTTCCGGATACGTGCGCAGCGCGACCGGCGCCCCGCAGATGGGCGCGGTAGTGGAAATCCTGGGCTCCGCCTTGCACTCGTTTACCGTCTTCACCGACGCGCAGGGTTTTTATTCCGCGACCGGGCTTTTACCGGGAAAATACAGCCTCAAAGTTTCTGCCCCATCATTTTTGCCTGTAGTCCGCGAGCAGTTAGGCTTGCGCTCCGGAGCAAGCCTGGTCCTCAACGTAACCCTCAGCACCTTGTTTGACGCGATAAATTTCCCATCCTGGCAACACTCGACGGATGACGATGACTGGAAATGGGTGTTGCGGACCGCATCGAACCGTCCAATCTTGAGGGCCCTGGATCCATCGTCTCACCAGACCGAGGGCGGCAAGAGCAGCCGCGACCTGACCGGGACCCTTTCTTTCCTCGCTGGCTCGCCCTCAGATGGCTTCGGTGGGGCTGCGGAAAGCACCGGATTCTCTATCGAAAAATCCGTTTTCGCCTCTGACACCATTGCGTTGCGTGGCAGTGTTGGATATGGCGACGACGTCCCGGGGGCCGTTGTCCACGCTTCCTACAGGCATGTATTGAGCAACGGATCGCAGCCGCAGGTTTCTCTTTCGTTGCGCAGCCTGCCATCGCCAGACCCGGCATTGCGTGACGCCAAGCTACAAGCCATCGCACTGACAACGGCGGATGATCTTGCCTTGGGTGACATTCTTGAACTTCATTTCGGCAGCGAGTTGCAGAGTATTCAATTCATGGGTCAGGCAAACGGGTTTCGGCCCTTTGGTACCGCGGATATCCATTTTTCTCCGGACACCGTGGTCGAATACGCCTATGCGACGTCCGAGCCCGAAGATCACATGGTCAGAGGAATAGATTCCTCTCCGGCGGACTTCAGTGATTCCGGCCCGCGGTTGAGCATTGTCGGCTTTGCTCCGTCACTGGAGCGGTCGCACCATCACGAAATTTCCATCTCCCACCGGTCGGGGCGCAACAATCTGCAATTCGCGGTTTACTCCGACCGGGTTGCCGACCCCGCGCTTACCGGCGCGGGATACGCCAGCTCTGCGGGTGGAAATCTTCTGCCTGACGTTTATTCCGGAACTTTTACTTATCAGGGGAAAAACCTGAGCACGCGGGGTGTTCGCCTGGTCGCCCAGCGGAAGCTGACCTCGAATGTCACTGCGACTTTCGACTACGGATACGGCGGCGTGCTCGACCTCGCGCCGGGTGACCGGGAAGCGACCCTGGCGGATGTGCGCACGCGTGCTTTGACCCGCGACCGCCACAGTGTGGCGGCCAAAGTCAGCGGCACCGTGCTCTCAACCAAGACACGCTGGCTTGCTTCTTACAAATGGATCAATGGCAGGGCGTTGACATCTGTGGATATGTTTAATGATTCCGCCGGCCAGACCGATCCGTATCTTTGTGTGTACATACGCCAGCCAATCCCCGGGACAGGGTTTTTGCCGGGACACATGGACGCAGTAGTGGACCTTCGCAACCTGCTCGCTGAAGGATACGTCCCCGTTTTGGGCGAAGATAACCACACTGTTTATCTGGTGCAATCGGCGCGTGCTGTCCGCGGCGGTGTGGCCTTCACGTTCTAATCTTTGATCGTTGACCGCCCACTTCCCGTCAGATGCATTCCTAATTACTTTTTCTCCCGCTTCACCGCCCGCCCTGTAATTTCCGCCCGGAACAATCGTTCATCGATCCGGTGCAGTTTCTTGATCATTGCCGGAGAGAGCAGCTTGTAGTGATGAACCTCGAACAGATACATGGCGATGAACCACAGCGGTTTGTTGGTGATCTCCCACCGTTGTTGATCGAATCGCGCGAGACTTACCGGCCGCGAGTAGGTGCGCAGGGTCCGCTCCCGCCGCAAATTAAAATAAGTGTCGAAGTAGCTCAGCGCAAGTTCGCGCAATGAACGGTAAACCGGCTCACGGTAGCGGCAACCAGCAAAGTTGGACTTGGCGATCGCTCCCCAATGCCCTCGCTGCTGGTAGATTGCGATCACATGGTCAGTGTCGTTCTCAGCTTCGAGATCCAGGATCAACGGTGGAAATCCGTTGGCGCGCAACGCCGCCGCCGCGAACAGAGCGCCTTCAAAGCAGTGGGCGGTTTCTTCTTTAAGCACACGTCGGGGCGACCAGGCGGTTGTCTCCAGGTGGTAGGGCATTTCATCCAGCATG
>JAFAWN010000442.1 GCA_019241735.1 Terriglobales bacterium | reverse complement strand
CCGGTAAATGCGCAGACGATTGCCACCAGCACCAGTGACAGCGCGAGCGCCGGGCCCGCTCCCGGCCTGCCTAGCGTGGCGTGATGCCGGATGAGGTAATCGAGTAGTGGAGCGTTGAGGATGGAAGAAGTATCGAATTTCTGACCGGCAATGGCGGTGCCGATTACGGTGAATATTCCCGATCCAATAACCGCTCCGATGCCGAGCGCGGTCAGCGATACCGGGCCAAGTGTTTTTTTTAGTCTTCGCTCCGGCTCTTCAGAATCCGAGATGAGCTTGTCAATCGACTTGCAACAGAACAGCTGATTATCGGAGGTTCGAACCACTTCGGCAGCCGGTTTATCCAAGTCCGTCAGCTCTCTTAATCGTATTCAGCAGCATGCAGCATGCTGCATGCAGAAATATCCGGTCAACACAAAACGCATGGGGCGGACGGTGCTTTCGCCTATGGGGAAGCTGTTCGCCCCGCGACTTACCGTTTAGAGGTCCCGCGAACCATCTTTTTGACTTTGCGCTTCGCCGACCCGCGCGCGTACTCACGCGCCTTCAGCGGGTTCTCCGTCTTTCGCGTCTTTCGCGCACCACGACGGGCTTTCTTTCGCTCTTCCTTGCTTAAAGTCTTTGTATTAGCCATTAATTCCTTTCGTTCCTGTCAGACTCATGCGTGTTCGAGTTGCGCGTATTTCTCCACCAGCTTCTTCAAACCGAAGCGAGGGAATTGTACCGTAATCTTCGCCTCTTCACCCTCCCCCTCGCGCTGATAAACCGTGCCTTCACCATATTTTGGATGTTTGACTTTTTCCCCCGGCCGGAACCCTTTCACCCCCGGGACTTCTTCAACCGGCAACCTAGGCATGCTGAATTTCCTTCCCCGGCTGGCGAAAAACTCGGCGATGTTTTCTATAGAGTTGTAGGTCTTGCCCGCGAAGCTCTTGCCGCCGGATGCCCTCGACGCAGTGCGCTGGCGGCCGCGCCCCGCCCAGCTTAAGCTCTGGTCTTCATCCTCATAGGCGTAATGTCCCGTCTGGGATGCCACCGGCTCTTGTGGGACGCGGCGGCTGGCGCGGATTCCCAGCTCCTGCATTAAGTCGGCCGGCACTTCTTCCAGAAATCGCGATGGAATCGCAGCCTCCGGCAGGTCGGTACCGTAGCGGCGTCGATAGACGGCGCGCGTGAGCACCAGCGAATCCATTGCTCGTGTCATCCCCACGTAACACAGCCGGCGCTCCTCCTCAATGTCATCCGGATGAAGGAAGGTGCGGGAGTGTGGGAACAGCCCTTCCTCCATGCCGCAGAGAAATACCAGCGGAAATTCCAGGCCTTTGGCCGCGTGCAGAGTCATTAGCGTGACTTGAGACGCGGGATCGTAAGAATCCACGTCACTGATCAGCGCCGCGTGATCGAGAAACTGGTCGAGGCTTTCCCCGCGGTCGCGGGAATCCATGGCGGCATTCACCAGTTCACGCAGGTTTTCGATTCGCGAGAAAGCCTCCGGCGTGTCCTCGGCTTCGAGTGCCTTGATGTATCCGGTACGGTCGATGAGGAATTTCAAAATATCGGCGGTGCTGGGTCGAATAGGATTTTCCGCCCCGGCGCCTTCGATAATTGCATCCGTACCCTCCGGCAAATCTGCGGGCTGGGGCGAAGCAACTTCCTGCGCCTCAAAATTGAACGCTGCCGGATCAAACCCAATCTGATCATCTACCTCGATCGCAGCCGGGGCATCGCTGAGCTGTTCGCGGGCGGTCAGCTCCATGCGCTCGACGTAGGTCCCGGCAAGCATGGCTTGCGCATCTTCGATCAGTTCCTTGAACGATTTAAGCGCCGCGAGTGCCCGTTGCGGCAGCAATTGCCGCCGGATACTTTCCGCAATCGCGCCCCATAGCGACAGCCCGGTTTCGAGCGCGACCCGCTCCAGAGTTTCCATGGTGGTCTTGCCGATACCGCGCGCCGGAGTATTGACTACGCGCAAAAGCGAAATCGAATCATCAGGATTGTGAATGACTTTCAGATACGAGACCATGTCCTTGATCTCGGCACGTTCGTAAAACGAAAACCCTCCCACCACACGGTATTTCAGCTGATAGCGCCGCATGGCCTCTTCAAACAGGCGGGACTGCGAATTGGTGCGGTAAAGCACCGCCGCGCGCGCCGTTTCTCCCCCCTGCACTTCACGCAAGTATTTCGAGATATGGTCGGCTACAAACAGCGCTTCGTTTTCCCCGTCCGGAGCTTCGTAGTAGCCGATCTTCGCCCCGCCTTGCCGCTCCGTCCACAGGTTCTTGCCCTTGCGTTTGAGGTTGTTCGACACCACCGCGGACGCCGCCTGAAGAATGCTTTGGGTTGACCGGTAATTCTGCTCCAGGCGGATCAGCTTGGCCTCGGGAAAATCCCTTTCGAATTCGAGGATGTTCCGGATATCAGCCCCACGCCATGAATAGATCGACTGGTCCTCGTCGCCCACTGAGCAGATGTTGTGATGCGATCCCGCCAGCAGCCGCATCAGCTCATACTGCGGACGGTTGGTGTCCTGATATTCATCGACCAGAACGTACTGAAAACGGCGGTTGTAGTATTCGCGCACTGCGGACGCCGCCTTGAGCAGCCGCACTGTTTCCAGCAGCAGGTCATCGAAATCGAAAGCGTTCGCCTTGGCCAGCTCTTTGCGGTATTCGGCATAAATCTGCGCCACGCGCTCCGTCGTCGGGTCGGCCGACTGCAAATACACCTCCTGCGGATCCAGCATATGGTTCTTCGCCCAGGAAATATGTGCCAGCACCGAACGCGGCGTCGTCTGCTTATCATCAATGCCAAGGCGGCGCATCACCGACTTGACTATCTGCTGCTGGTCAGTCTCGTCGTAAATAATGAAATTCTTGGTATATCCGCTTGGTGGCGCGCCCGGCGTCGCAGACGGGATCCGCAGCGCCTCAATATCACGCCGCAGGACCCGCACGCAGAATGAGTGGAAGGTCGAAATCACCGGCTTGGCGATGGATAAGCCGCCTACCAGCTTGTCCACTCGCTCGACCATTTCCGCCGCTGCCTTGTTGGTGAAAGTCATGGCGAGAATGGCTTCCGGCATGACTCCCAGATTTTCAATGAGGTGCGCGATCCGGTAGGTAATCACGCGAGTCTTGCCGCTGCCTGCTCCCGCCAGAATCAGCACCGGGCCTTCGGTAGTTTCAACGGCTTCACGCTGCTGCGGATTGAGTTGGTCGAGGAAAGACAAAGTAGGCGATTTGCTCCGGGCCGGCTATTAAATTTTACAGGAGGCTGGTGAGTGTCAAGGAGTTGCTAACCGGCGCTTCGCGAAATGTCGCCCGCCATGCGCGCCGCCCGACACTCTTCGCAAGGGCAGATTTCCCGCAAGAAGTGCCAGGAATAGATCCCCAGTTCGTGGCCGTCATTCCAGTGGAACTTTATGGCGTACTTGCCAACGCCTTCCGCCGAGTCCGGCTTGGCGGCAGCCTTAAACATGGGAAGCGCCCCCGGCGCGGCTTTTGGAGGGTCTCCGGGCTGCCGGCCTGACTTGGATCGTTCTTCGTCACACAGCGCGCACGGGCAGGCATCCCGCAAAAAAGGAAAGGCATAGTGCGACTGATGCCCGTCTTTCCATTCGATGTCCAGCCCGGTGCCGGTGGTGAGATGGACTTTCACCGACTTTGGATCTTCGGATGGCGCCATAATTTCAGTATCGCACGAGGTGCGCGGTGCCGCGTGGGGTGCGGGAGGATGCCACGCTTATCTCCGCGCCGCAAGCCCCGCCACTTGGCCGGAGCGCCGAAATCCGGTAAAATCTATGCTTTACCAATCAATTCTAGGACTGACCGGGAGCAACAATGGCGCACGTTTGTGATATCTGCGGCAAGGGGCCGCAATTCGGGAACAACATCAGCCACGCCCACAATGTGAGCCGCAGGCGCTGGAACGTGAACCTGCGTCCGGTGCACGCCAAGATCAAAGGCGGTAATAAACGTATCCGCGTCTGCACGTCGTGCCTGCGCAGCGGTAAAGTCGTTAAGGCCTGAACGAACCCCGATAGTCAAAGCCCACCGCGAGGCTTCCTGTTACTTGTCGAGTTAACTGGTGGGCCGGAATAGCTTTTAGCAATAAGACCACCGCATTATGTTCCACGTGGAACATAATGCGAAGTGCCGGGCGTCGATTTCCGTCTTTGGACGCTACTGTACGCCCAGCAATTCCACGTCGAAAATCAGGGTGGCGTGCCCCGGGATCAGTCCGCCGCCGGTTCCTGAAGAGCCATATCCCAGCTCCGAGGGGATCCGCAGCTGGCGCTTGCCGCCGACCTTCATCCCAGCCACGCCTTCGTCCCATCCCTTGATCACTTCCCCAGCCCCGAGCCGGAACTGGAACGGTTCGCCGCGGTCGATCGAGCTATCAAACTTCTTGCCGCTGGTCAGCCAACCGGTGTAATGAACTTTCACGGTACGCCCGCTTTCGGCGACGGGGCCGGTCCCTACTTTAATGTCCCAGTATTCCAGGGCGTCTGGAGTCTTGGTGGCCGCTCCGGTAACCTTCGTCGGCGCACTCGTATTGGAGCCTGCGGGTTTGGTGGCGCTTTGTGCGAATGCGAAAATCGCCGCGCACACAATCAACAAGATCAGGATGACAGTCTTCGACATGGAATCTCCTTCTAGGGAATTTTAAACCAGCGCGATCACATCAATTTCTACGAGAACATCTTTCGGCAGGCGCGCCGCCTCGACCGTGGTCCGCGCGGGTGGATTGGCAGAAAAATACTTGCCGTACACTTCATTCATCGCGCCGAAGTCATTCATGCTTTTAAGAAACACCGTGGAGCGTACCACGTTCGCCACACTGCTTCCCGCAGCCGTAAGAATTGCCGAGACATTTTTCAATACGCGGTCAGTCTGGGCCGCGGTATCGCCTGCAATTACCTGCTGGGTGGCGGGATCAATTGCCACTTGTCCGGAGACAAAAACAAACCCATTGGCGCGGATCGCCTGCGAATACGGCCCCAGGGCCTGCGGCGCATTTTTCGTAGATATCACTTCTCGCATGTGTCCCTTTTCTATCCTTTAGATTTTTTGCAGTCTTTGAACTTCGCGCACCCCGGGAATCTTCCGTACCCCGCTGATAATATCCTCGAGGTGCTTCAGGTCAAGAATATCGAGCACAATATCAACATTGGCCTGCCCGTTTGAGGTCCGTGCCTCCACGTTCCGGATGTTGGTCTTGCTGTCGCTGATCACGGCGCTGATTTGCTTGAGCATCCCGAAGCGGTCATCGCAGTACACAGTCAGCTTCACCGGATAGGAAGCTGGCGTATCCTCGTCGCGGGCCCACTCTACATCAATGCGCCGCTCCGGCTCATACAGTAAATTCAAAACGTTGGGGCAATTCAATGCATGCACCGCCACGCCTTTGCCACGGGTCACGTAACCAACCACCGTCTCCCCGCGGATGGGATTGCAGCATCGGGCGCGATAGACCAATAAATCTCCATGTCCCTTCACGCGGATCGCATTGTTGCCGTCGCCGCCGAAGACGCGGCGCATGACGCTGGCGAATGCCCCCGGTTTTTCTCCTGGGACCTCGGCAATCTCGTCAGTGGCCGCGGCCGGGAGCTTCGCCAGCACCTGACGCGCGGAAAATTTTCCGTATCCCAGGCCGGCCAGCAAATCATCGGCTTGCCCCAATCCGTACTCGCCGGCGATTCTTTTAAGCTCATCATCGGTAAGCTCTTTCAGCGGGATGCGGTACTTTCGCGCTTCTTTCTCAATCAGCTTTCGCCCGATTTCAATTGCCCGTTCGCGCTGGTGGATGTTGAGCCAATGTTTTATTTTGTTGCGCGCGCGCGAGGATTTCACCACCGCCAGCCAGTCTCGGCTGGGCTTGTGCCCCGGTTGCGTCAGGACTTCGACGATATCTCCGCTGTGCAGTTTGTGACGCAGAGGCACCATGCGCCCGTTGACTTTTGCGCCCACGCAGCTATGACCCACTTCGGTATGGACCGAATACGCGAAATCGATCGGGGTTGATTCGCGCGGCAAAACTACCACTCTGCCTTTGGGGGTGAAGGTGTAAACCTCTTCCGGATACAGATCAATTTTTAGAGTGGAAAGAAATTCGTTGGGATCGGAAACGTCGCGCTGCCACTCCACCACCTGCCGCAACCACGCCAGCCGCTGCTCGTCCTTCGCCGACACCGGGCCGTCTTTATATTTCCAGTGCGCGGCGATGCCCTCCTCCGCCATGCGGTGCATTTCTTCGCTGCGGATTTGAATTTCGAAAGACGTTCCATCCTCCATGATCACAGAGGTGTGCAGCGACTGATAGAAATTAGGCCGCGGCATGGCGATAAAATCTTTGACACGGCCGGGTACCGGACGCCAGACGTTGTGCACGATCCCGAGCACCGCATAACAATCCTGCAATGACTGGGTGATGACCCGCATGGCGTAGAGATCGTAAACC
>JAFAWN010000366.1 GCA_019241735.1 Terriglobales bacterium | reverse complement strand
TGACCATCGCCCAAGCCTATTCTTATTTTCCCGCGGGCACCATACATGTCGTAGTGGTGGATCCTGGGGTAGGCACCACACGACGCCCGATTGTTGCCAGCACTGAGCGGCATCGTTTTGTAGCTCCCGACAATGGCGTGCTATCGCTTATCTACGGCCGCGAAGAGCGGCTGCGCGTTCATCATGTCACCTCCGACCATTACTTTCTGCAGCCGGTCAGCAACACTTTCCACGCCCGCGACATTTTTGCTCCGGTGGCAGCTTATTTAGCCAAAGGAGTCGAAGACGCAAAATTCGGCCCGCCGCTCACGGAATTTGTGCGTTTTAACGCGCCCAAACCGAAGGCTGGGGAAGGGAAAAGCCTGCGCGGTGTGGTGCTGAAGGTGGACCGCTTCGGCAACCTAGTTACGAACATTACTCCCAGCGATGCTCCGGCGCTGTTTCAATCGCCAACCGGGAAATTCAAGATCACGATCGGATCTCGTGAGATCACTTCTATGCACGCGGTCTATGCCGAGGGCGAGCCTAAAGAAGTATTTGCAATTCTCGGCAGCATGGGATATTTGGAAATTTCCGCGAATCGCGGAGCTGCGGCACAAGTGTTGGGCGCAGGAAAGGGAAGTGAAGTGAATTTGGTTTTTGAAGACGCAGTGGCCGCCGGCAACGGCATGTGATCCGCCCGAACTTAGACGCAGCCCCGAACACCAGCAGGGTTCAATCTCCAAAGCCGCACTTGCAGATTCCGCGGCCGCTGCCTAGTTTCTGAAGATAGCTGCAGGACCCCTGCAAGGTCGAACTTTCCGAAATTCCCAGAGGATCAATACTAAATTCTGTCTCGGTGACGGCGTAAACTCCAGGCTCGGTACTCTGCGCGTGTACTCCCCATGCTGTAAGGCTGCCGGTGGGAGTAATCGAGGCCGGATTGCACGCAGGATTACTGGCTGAGTCGGCGGGAATGATGCGAATCACGCCAACTTTGGGCTTCACACCGGTAAGCGGGTTGTTCGTGAGGTCGTTGTTCACATCGATATTGCGAATCCCGTCCGCCGTTATAGGACATCCGCAACACTCGTTAAGCTCCTGGGTGGCATCGAAGACGTAAATCATCGCGCATAAAGTTCCATTCGTCTGTCCGGGATTCCCAATGCGCACGGTTGTTGTTGGAGCTCCGGGCACATGGGCGTTGTTGTAATAATTGATCTCCACCTGGGGCAAGACTGTAATTGTGCCGGAAGTGGTCAAGGAACCGACACTGGCACTAAAGGATGTGCTGCCAAGCTGGAAAGGCCGAATGTGTCCGCTGGCGTTCACCGTCGCCACAGTTGGGTCTGCCGTCGCCCACGCCACCCTGCTTGTAACGTCCGTCGAGCTGCCATCTGCGTAAGTTCCGGTTACGTGAAACATAGGAGACCGGCCCATCGCCACCTGCGAATTAGCAGGTGTAACTGAAATTGAAGTGAGCGACTGCGCCGGGGATGCCGTAACCACGGACGTGGCGCTCATACCCCCGGAAGTCGCCGTGATATTTGCGGACCCTAAAGTTTTAGCTGTGACCTCCCCGGCACCTTCAAGAAGAATGAATCCCGGTGCGGACGAGGCCCATGACGCTGAGCTCGTCAAGTCCTGCCGGGTGCCATCTGAATACAGTCCTGTGGCTGTCAGCTGCCGGGTGAGACCGATGGGCACTGAAAGGCTTGCTGGAGTGACCGTCATCGAGACTAAATCGGCGGCGCTGACCGTGAATGTGTCGCTGCCTTTGATTGCACCCGATGCTGCGTGCACCACCACGCGGCCAACGCCAGAAGTGACGGCCATACCGGAATTGAGAACCGTGACGATCCCCGGTGGCGTCGCGCTCCAGCTGACGGAATTGGTTAAATCCTGCTGAGTCCCATCACTGTATCGACCCGTGGCGGTCATCTGATTGGGTTTCCCGCGCGCGACGATCGGATAGGCGGCAGTCACATCCAAACCAGTGAGAACGGGAGGGATGACGGTGATGGAATCGGTTCCACTGATCGCATCCGACGTCGCGGTGACTGTCACTGTCCCAACCTTCTTGGCCCTAAGTTCTCCGCTTGTATTGATGGTGGCGACACTTGCAGCTGAAGAGCTCCATAATGCCGAGTTGGTCAGGTCTTTGGTGGTTCCATCACTGTAGCTTCCGGTCGCGGTGAGTTGCTTCTTTTCGCCCACTGGGATGGCAGGGCTTGCCGGGGTTATCGTAATCGACGCCAGAACTGGCTGCGTGATCGTGATTGTGCAGTTCCCCTGCACGCTTCCTGACAACGCGGAAACCGTTGCCGTCCCTATGGCGCGAGCGGTGGCTAATCCGGAAGTGCTCACCCCGACGGCATTCGTTGGGTTCACGCTCCATGTAACTGTCGCAGTCAAATCTTGTGTGCTGCCGTCGCTGTAACTTCCCGTAGCCTTCATCTGCGTGGAATTTCCCAGCGGCACCGAATTGGTTGCCGACGTCACTGACAATGATGTAAGCGCGGGCCCTGTAACCGTAAGTGAAAGCGATCCGCTGATCGAACCTACAGTGGCCGTGATCACCGATGAACCTCTGGCCTTAGCGGTAACGTTTCCTGGTGAGCCGATGGCGGCAATGCCGGGCGCGGCTGAATTCCATGTGGCCACGTTAGTCACGTCTTTGGTAGTGGCATCGCTGTAAGTTCCGGTGGCGGTCAACTGTTGTTTCGTGCCTAACGGGATAGTCGGGCCGGACGGGGAAATTGCAATCGAGACCAAAGTTGCCGGCGCCACCGTCATCGTCAGGCTTCCCTGAACATTCCCCGAGGACGCAGAAACAGTGGCTGTCCCCACAGCATGGCTGGCAACGATGCCGGAGGGGCTCACAGCTAATACAGTTCCCGGTGCGGCGCTCCACGTCACCGATGCAGTCAGGTCCTGGGAGCTGCCATCGGTATAGCTGCCGGTAGCTTTCAACTGCGTAGAATTCCCCAGCGGAATTGAGGTCGTGGCGGCGCTAACCGCGATTGCAGTGAGTCCCGGCGGCGTGATGGTCAGCGAACTGGAACCGCTGACCGACCCTACCGTGGCGGTGACCACGGCTATCCCCCTGGCTTTTGCTGTGACCTGTCCGCTGGGGCTGACAGCGGCAACTGCGGCGGCCGACCCGCTCCACACCGCCGATCCGGTCACGTCGCGACTACTTTCGTCGCTGAAAGTTCCAATTGCTGTGAGTTGTTGGGTGCTGCCCAGCGTCAGGGTCGGATTCGAGGGCTTTATCGCGATCGAGACCACAACCGCCGGTGTAACCTTGAAGATGTAGCTGTCTCGCATCTGCCCTGAGGAAGCAGTGACGGACGTGGTTCCAACCCCTTTCCCCGTTATGACCCCAGTCGCAGAAATCGCGGCGACGCTGGGCTGGGTCGCCGTCCATGTCACTGCCTCGGTGATGTCCTGTCGGCTGCCATCTTCGTAGGTACCGGTCGCAGTGAAATTCTCGGATTTTCCCACCGCCACCGAGGGGTTCGCAGGCGCGATCACCAGGGATCTAAGGGGATTTTGCCGGCCGGGGATAGCGACTCCGCAACCTGTAAGCTGCAGCGCGAGCGCTAGTCCGAAGCCCGCGAACGCGAGGCTCGCAAGGACTTTCTCCGCCCTTTTTCGCTGCATGGTATTGCGTAACCTCTGCTATGCGCCGTCGGGGGGAAAGCTGGCTTAGCCTTGTGGGTAACAAACTTTAGCATTTCGTCACACCACGCCGCTAATTACCCGCGGTGTTAATGCGGGGTTACCAGCGGAAGCAAGGAAGCAATTGCAAGCGGATTAGAACAGGAAACGCAGGCCGGAGAGGTAGCTCTCGGTTTGCAGTTCTTGCTCCTGGGTCCAGCAGACCAGCATCAGGGTGGGAATCCGTACAGGGACTTCAGTCATGGCAACGTCGCAGCGCAGAATGGAAAGTGCGGAAAGCGGCTCACGGGTGCGTATGCAGAGGCCGCCATTGCTCATGTTCTGGATCCT
>JAFAWN010000336.1 GCA_019241735.1 Terriglobales bacterium | reverse complement strand
GTTCGCATTTCTCAAATATTGTTCCGCAGTAGAATGTGCTGCTTTCACGCCAATGGGCGAATTGTATAGCAGGTCGGCATGGGAAGTCGGTGACGACTCAACCGCAATCACTCGTGCAAATTCCCGAGATAGAACTGACGAGAAAAGCCCGACGCCAGCGTACAGATCGAGGGCAGTGTCACCTGAGCGACCGGAAGTTACGATCTCGACTAACTTATCGGTTAGAAACCGATTTACCTGGAAGAACGATCCCGCACTGACCCGGTAGCTGGCCTTCTCCGTCTGATAAGTAAGCTGCGGAGATCCGGCAGCCCCGGCTGGGGTTTCAGGTACGCTGGATCGCCCCGTGGCCAGTTTGAATACAACGACCCCGGCGACGCCACCAATTTTGTGTGCGTGAGCGGCCCAGGCCTCGGCGGACGCCTCGGGCATTTCTGGGGCGCAGTAGGCTTCGATAAGAAGTTCGCTATCGTCCGCGTTCGCAAACAACTCAATTTCCCGGATCTCTGCTGCGAAGTTCCCCGCGCGCCCCATTTCCCACAACACTTCAATCACTCGATTAAGCAGCGGCGAACTGATGGGGCAGATTTCTACCGGCAATAGTTGATGGGAACGAAAACGGTAATAACCAATGGCAAATTCCGGCGCGGTTTGAACCTTCAGTCGCGTACGGTTGCGGTAATTCCATTCCGGAGAGGGATGAATTACCGGCTCGGTTTCAAGTTCCAGCCTGGCAATGCGGCGCAGGTTCTCTTTCAAGATCGCAGCCTTTATTTCCAGTTGATGCTGATAGTTCGCGTGCTGGTAATGGCAGCCTCCGCAGCGTTGAAAATAGGGGCAAGCCGGATCGATGCGCTGGACAGACGACTCAAGGATTTTTTCAGCGCGAGCGCGGGAAAATCCGCGTTCCTGTTCGGTGAGGACAGCCTGCACTCTTTCGCCCTCCAGAACAAATGGCAGAAACACCGCTTTGCCCCGGCCGTGCTCGTCGGCGGGCAGGCGTGCAAGTCCGTCGCCCCCGTACACCAGCTTCTCGACATTCAGATCGAGAGCTTCTTGCAACTGCTTACCCGGCTGAATAACGCTGTTCATAAAGAATGTGGCCCTGCGGATGTCACAGGTAAAACAGGCTTAATCTCGGCAGGCTGTGTTTTTCCAGCAACCTCTTGCGCAGATATTGGGTTTGCAGCTGCGCAATTTGCGAAGCCGGCATCTTGGCACGATACTGCCTCAGCTCGCGATCAGCGTCGGCGCGGATGGCGACGATCTCAGCGTCAGGCGATGCCGCCATCAGTACCGCCAGCAGCTTTTCCTCCAACACCGTAAGCGTTCGTTCAAGATGTTCGAGCCGTGGACCACGGCTGTCATTTTCAAGCTCTGCGGCAAGTGCGCGAAGAGTTTGGGCCGATTGCAGGGCTACCGTCCGGCCAGAAAGTCCGGCGGTTTCGGGAAGTTCCGCCTTGTCTAATTTCTCGGCGTTGCGTAAAAGAAATGCCGCGATTTCGGCGGGATCGAAACCGCGAACTTCGTCCTTTTGAGTGTTCGCAGGCTTGGTTCCGATGGCAGCTTCCTTCATTTCTTCAGTAGCTGCAAGAACCTCCTGCGCGCAGTACGCCAGGCTGTTTACTTTGCGTGATTTCGATGGGCGCTTCTCATACTGTTCAAACGCAGCATCAATCCCGCGGAGCACAGCGTCCAGCGGGATACCTGCGTCTTTCCATGTTTCGATCAGCGCCCAATCGAGGGTGGAAAGCAGCAGTATGCCGCCGCGCCGTTGCTGAAAGTGTTCCTCGATCTCGGTGAAATAATTAAAGTAATTTTCCACGGTGGTTGATTCGGCAGGAGCGGTTGGGCGCTCTTGGGCGATGAAAGCCGATTGCGGTTGACTCATTTCGACCGGCGTCCCGCAAGCGGCCGGGAAACTGGGACACCGCCGTGCTCTCGGGAAGCTGCATCCCCCGCGGGACTCGCGACATTGCGTTCCCAGATAATCCGCAACCCCTCAAGGGTCAGCAAATCATCCACCTGCTTGATATATTTCGACCCCGCGCCGATCAGCGAAGCGAGGCCTCCTGTGGCAACGACGTAAGTATCGGCTCCTAATTCTCCCAGTAGAAGCTCCAGGATCCCATCCACTAACCCGAGATAGCCGTAGTACAAGCCCGATTGCAAGCTTCCCACGGTCGTGCTGCCTATCACCCGCGCGGGTTTGCGGATATCGACTCGCGGCAACCGCGCGGTGCGCTCAAACAAAGCGTCTGCGGAAATTCCCAGTCCCGGGCAAATCACTCCCCCCTGGTATTCGCCCTTCGCGCTCACGCAATCGAAGGTGGTCGCGGTGCCAAAATCCACGACGATGCATGGCCCGCCGTATTTCTGAAACGCAGAAACGGAGTTTACGACACGGTCAGCTCCGACCTCAGCCGGATTGTCGTAATGCAACGGCATCCCAGTCTTGACCCCGGGCTCAATGAAAAGCGGGCGGGTATTGAAATATCGTTCACATACCTCGCGCAGGGTGGAATCGAGTGGCGGCACGACCGAGGAGATGACAATCCCGCGAATGCCCGACGCTTCCATACTGGCCATGGCGAACAGGTTGCGGAAAAGGACACCGTATTCGTCCACCGTCTGCGTGGCAATGGTTGCGACCCGCCAATTGGCGACCAGGTTGTTGTATTGGCCCGCGTCACCATCAGACTCAGAACGATTCGACTGGGTCGAACCGGAGTGCACACCCTTGGCGAAAACCCCCAGGACGGTATTGGTGTTGCCGACATCCACAACCAGAAGCATAGGCACCGTTCAAAAAAAGCTTCGCAACGAAACCGCGCCACTATTTTAGCCGTACGGTGCCGCTGAGAATCGTCTGTATTCCTTTATCGCCGCGCACTAGCAGGAACCCTCTTGCATCCAGTCCGGCGGTGACCCCCGAAACTCCGCCACCGTTCTCGATTTCCACCTCACGTCCGCGGACTGATGTCGATCCCGCCTCGAAGCGCCGAATGATGGATTGCCGTGCATCCGAATCGGTCGACAGCATGCGATATTCGCGGTCGAGTGATTTTAGCAGCGCGGCACATAACTCCATGCGCGACCATACCGTCCCTGTCGCGAGCCGCAAAGATGTGGCTTGCTTCAATTCCGCAGGGAAGCTCCCGTGATTCACGTTGATACCAACTCCGACGACCAGATAACGGACACGTGTCACCTCCGCATTCATCTCGGTGAGGATTCCGCAGAACTTCTTTCCATCGATCAGTAAATCGTTCGGCCACTTTAAATCCGCGTTTACCTTCGGATCTATCTCGTTTATAGCTCCCTTCACCGCCAGCCCGGCCGCCAGGGACAATAGGAGAGCTTCGGAAGGAGAAAGTGAAGGACGAAGGAGCACCGAACAGTAAATCCCGTCGGATTGCGTTGAGTGCCAGGTATGCGCGCCGCGACCACGACCCTCAGTCTGCTGCTCGGCAAGAAAAACGCTGCCCTCCGCTGCTCCAGCGGCCCCCGCCTTCATCGCCGCCGTGTTAGTGGACCCGATTTTGTAATAGTGATGAATATGGTCGGCGAAAAGCGTTCCCCTAACCAGCGGAGCAAGAAGGTCGGGAAGCAACAAATCGGGCATCGACTCGAGCCGGTAGCCAGTCGCGGGCCGTCCGGCAATCTCAACGCCGAGTTCACGCAAGCGTTGAATCAGTCGCCAAACTTCAGCCCGGTTGCTTCCGATCTCTTGCGCAATTTTCGTTCCGCTGACAACTACCGTGGCATGATTTACAAGGAGCCGCACAACGGTCTCCAGGCGGAGATCGGGCGCGCTCTCTTGTCGCGGCTTACTGGTTTTGAGTGCCTGTTTGATGCGCCAATTATGAGGGACTGGGGCAGGAACGACAACCTGGATGAACAGGCAGACAGTGGAATGCCTGGCAGGGCAGGGTGGGGGGACCTGCCCGCCGTGCGAATTAATTGATGTCGAATTGCTCTTGATGCAGCGCGGGATCGCTCTTCACGATCACCGTCTTCTTGGTCAATTCTTCCATTTCCGTGAGAGCGCGACCATTGTTCGCCTTAAGCGCTTTGGCTACGTCGGGGTTTACTCTCAGCATTACGTCGGCATGGTCGAGATGCCGCGCCATCTTTCGCATCTCGATGTAAACATCGTTGCAAACGGTAGCCACGGACTTCACATATCCGGTCGACTCGCAGTAGGGGCACGGAGAGCCTATGGTCCGCTCGAGCGATTGCTTTACCCGCTTACGAGTTATAGCGACCAGCCCGAAGTCGTTAAATTGCAGCACCTTCGAGGGTGCACGGTCTCCCCGCAGTGCCTCTTCGAGCGCCTGCATCACCTTCTGGCGGTTGCGGCGTTCGTCCATGTCAATAAAATCGATGATGATGATGCCCCCGAGATCGCGCAGGCGAATCTGCCGCACGATTTCCTTGATGGCGTCAACGTTGGTCTTGACGATCGTATCTTCCAGTCGCGCCGTTTTGCCGACATACTTGCCGGTATTGACGTCGATTGCGACCAGCGCCTCGGTCTGGTTGATTACGATATAACCGCCGCTCTTCAGCCAAACTTTCGACTTCAGGGCTTTGTTGATCTCGTCGCTTAAACCGAATTGCTCAAACAGCGGGATCTCCTTGGTATAAAGCTTCACCCGCTTAATGAGTGCTGGCTGGAAGCGGTTGGCAAATCGCAGGATGCGTTCGTATTCGGCCTCAGTGTCCACCCAGATTGCGGAAAAATCAGACGTGACCTGGTCGCGCAGAATACGTTCCACCACGTTAAGATCGTGATAAATCAGCGTGGGCCCTTTGGCATTATCTGCGCGGGTCTGGATTTCACTCCATAGGCCCTTCAAGAACCGAATGTCGGCACGCAAATCCTCTTCGGGAGCATTTTGCGCCGCCGTGCGGACGATAAATCCACCGTGCCCGTTTTCACGCTCACTTTGGATGATTCGCTTCAACCGCTGCCGCTCTTCCTCAGAGGCAATCTTCCGCGAGACACCGGTGTGATTAACCGTCGGCATGTAAACCAGAAAACGGCCGGGCAAAGCGATGTGGCTGGTTATGCGCGCGCCTTTTTTACCTATGGGTTCTTTGGCAATCTGGACCAGAATCTCCTGGCCTTCTTTCAACAGGTCGCTGATCAGTGGGACATTCTGTTGCTCTCTGCGCCGGAAACGCGGTCCGCCGCGGCCGCCACGCTGCCCCTGACGATCGGAGGAACGCCGCGGTGCACGCTGCGTGTAAGGCGCAGTCGTGGCCGGCGCCCGCACTTCCACGCGGGCATCCACGGTTCCGTTGCCCACAGCTTCCGCGGCCAGAATAGCCTCGGCTTGGGCCTGGGCCTCTTCAATTTCGGCTTCCTGCTCTTCCTTGTGGTCGCTGGATTCTTCGCCTTGCGCCGCTATGGTTTCCGCCGAGAATGATTCTGCTGCAAATGATCCAGAATTCTGATTTTCATCGGAAGTCTGGTTCTCGGAAACCTGATTTAAGGATTCGGTTACTGTCTCCCCGGCCGCAGCAAGTTCGCGCCCTGGTCCTTCTTGGTATTCGCCCGCGGCATGAGTCTCTTCTTCAAGCTCCTCGAAGTGTGCGTCCTCCTCAAGTTCTTCTACGTAATGGGCGAGATCAGCTTCTTCCTCGTCAATTACCTCCTCTTCAATCGTGCCACTTGAAACTGCCGCTGAAGCCCTGTCCGACTGTTCGGGGATCGCGCTCATGCGATCGTCCACGCGGTCGTCCTCAACATCGGAAGCAGTTGGGTGAGAGTAACTCTCGGTGCTCCCCGCCGCCGCGGCTTGAACTCCTTCTAATTCCCAGGTCGATTCCCGGCCGAAAGAAGTGGCATTGGCTTCCGGTTCGGAGTGGCTCTTGCCTGCCAATATCTCTGGGCTATGGTTGCTCGTGTGCTGATCTTCCTCACTTTGGGCAATGCCGGTTGCAAAGAGCGGCTCATCGCCATCGAAATCTTTGGAAGGCGTCGGAGGCGCCGGCAGGTTCTGTGTCGACGACCCGGAAAGCGGCTGCGAGCCGGAAGCCTGATTTTTGGCGAGGCGCTGGTACTTCGAGATTGACTCTCCGGGCAACATGATTGGCTGGTATCCCGGCGGAGGGTATTGAGATGGTTCCGGGCGGCCGCTGCGCTCTTTGGGCTCGGGAGAAGCCGTTTGCGTATTCTGCGTCTCCAATGCAGGCTTCGCGAATTTGGACTCCGGCATACGTTCGCCCCTGCGGCCACGGCGGCGGCGGCGGCCGCGCCATCCACCCTCATTTTCCTGGCGGCTTTGGCCTTGTTGGGGTGCCGATCCCACCGGTTCGCTCGCGGATTCTCCGCCTTCGCGGGGCGCCTGAGCGTGCGTGACATCCGAAGTTTCGACGTGGCCCCCCCTTGCCGACGATTGCGGCTCACGATCCGCAACCGCATCAGCGTGCTGCGCTGCAGGGTGTTCTTGAGCAGTATCGCGAGGAGATCGGTGGGTGGGAACTTCATCCAGATCGTCCTGGTCTTCCAGTTCCATGAAATCGGAAACATAGAGAAAAGCGTCCCGCTCCAGCCCGATTTCCACAAATGCAGATTGCATCCCGGGCAAAACTCGAGTTACCCGGCCCTTGTATATCGATCCTGCCAGCGTGTATTCATTTTCCCGCTCGAGATAGACCTCGGCGAGCAGATCGTCCTCCACCAGCCCCACTTTAATTTCGTGAGGAGTGGAAGACACAAACAGTTCTTTGGTCATGGAAGCTCCAGTTCCGCGCCCCAAAATAGGGCAGAATTACCGGCGGAATGGCAGCAAGGGACGGGAAGGTTCGAGCGCTGCGATGATCGGCCCGCGCAAAACAGGGCTGGGGCCCCGGAGTTCCATCCGGGACCGAATCCGTTGCGTACGCGTGAGAATCTTTTGCACTTATCGCATTGCGCCTTGCCGGGTTTGTGACCGCTCTCTCAATCCTGAATCAATTAGAGGGGGCCGTTACCCGCCCGGCGGGCGCCTAGCTTTCAATCCTGTCCGGACCTTGGACTGCGTTTCTGGCCGGTGAATGCCCTCTTCACGTGAGGGCGGTCGTTATCTCAAAATATTTTTTGCGCCTGGCTAGCGCGGTATTGCTTGCCCTCTTCCGGATGCTCAATTTACGAATCGGCGCATTCTGACGTTCATCACCATACCTAGCGCCAGGAACATGAACAGCACGGAAGACCCGCCATAACTCATTAAAGGCAAAGGAATTCCGGTGACGGGCATAAAGCCTACCACCATGCCTACGTTGACCAGAATGTGGAAGCTAAGCACCGCCACCACACCCATCACCACCATAACGCCGGCGCGGTCGGGCGCCGTTTGCGCGTTCTGGGTCAAACGCATCAGCAGAACAAAGTATAACAGCATCAATCCCAGTGCGCCCACAAATCCATGCTCCTCCGCGAAGGCAGCAAAGATAAAGTCGGTCTGGGGAACGGGGAGAAAGGATAAATGGGTCTGGGAGCCCTCTGTACTGCCCCAGATGCCACCTGAACCCACCGCGATCAGGGATTGATTAACCTGGTACCCAGAGCCCTGACTATCCGCATCCGGATTCATGAAACTGGTGAGACGCTCCCGTTGATAAGGTTTCAGCACCTTGAACCACGCAATGGGCATCATCAAGCCGGCCATCAGAACCACCGCCAACGCTTGCTTCAGCCGCACCCCACCCAAAAACAGCCCCATAAGCGCAATTGGCAGATAGGTCAAAGCCGTCCCCAGGTCTGGCTGCGCCAACACCATCAGCATGGGCACCGCGACTATAGCCCCGGCCTTGAAGAAATCAGGCCAGGTCAACTCACGGTTTTGAAGGTCGGCGAAATACTTGGCCACCGCAAGAATCAGGATCAGTTTCACCCATTCCGATGGCTGGAAGTGCAAGCCGCCGGGCATCTTTACCCAGCGTCGCGCCCCCAGATACTTTTGGCCAAAGACCAGAACAGTCGTCAGCGAGCCCACCGCGATGATGTACATCCACTGGACCCGGTCCAGCAGCAATTGGTAGTTCACCAGGCTGAGCAGAAACATTCCCGCAATGCCGCCGCCGATCCAATACACCTGCTTGATGTGTGCTCCGGCGAATTTGGTGTGTTCAGTGGCGCTGCGGATTTCCATCACTCCCAGTCCGCAGATTAGGAGCACGAACATTAGCAGCAACCAATCGAAATCTCGAAATGAAACGTATCGTGACATTGTTTACTTCATCTATCGGCGGTCATTCTGGTCCCACGACGCCAGGCGCAGCAGCCGCCAGTGGCACCCGGCCGTGGCTTACATCGAGCAGGAAATGGCCTCCATGCAGAGCTTCGCCGTCGCTATCGGAATTCTCTGTGTTCCACACTGCGCCTACATCCACCTTACCGTCGCCCTTCGCCATCTTGGAAGGCTGGCGTCGCTGCTTTTCCACATAAGCCTTAATCACTTGCGCGCCGACGCGGGCGGCGAGATATCCGTGCTCTCCTTCTTCGAGCAGTGCGCATACCACGATTTCAGGATTGCGCCGCGGTTCCACTCCGGCGAACCAGCCATTGTCCTTAAAGTTTGCTTTTCCCGCGGCGCCCATTTTCGCCTTCAGCACATTGCTGATGGTTTGAGCGCTCCCGGTTTTGCCCGCGAAGTCGATGCCTTGCAGGTGAGCGCTGGGCGCGGTGCCGCCGGCGTTCACCACGTCAGCCATGGCATCGGTAATGGTCTCCCAGTTTTTGGGATCAATCTGCACTATCACTTCGTCATCCGCCGAGGGAATAACATTCGGGGGCAGATCTCCGGGAAAGGCCACATGCGGGTGCCGCAATATTCCACCGCTGGCAATTCCGCCGATAGCGCGAGCCAGCTGAATTGGGGTGACCGCCACCGCGCCCTGTCCGATGCCCACCGAGATCGTTTCCCCGGCATACCATTTTTGTTTGAAGTTTCGGATCTTCCACTCTTCCGACGGCATAACCCCGGTTGCTTCTTGCGGAAGATCGATCCCGGTTTTCTGCCCTAATCCGAACATGGTGGCGTACTTCGCAATCTTTCCAATGCCCAGTTTTTGCGCCAGAGTGTAAAAAAACACGTCGCAGGACTGGTAAATCGCCTTCTTGATGTCGACGGAGCCATGCACGCGATGCTCGGCCACCACCCAGCACTTAAAATATCGGCCGTAAAAGCTGGCGCCGCCGTTGCAGTTAACGTGCATGTCTTCGGCCACTCCTTCCTGGAGCCCGGCAGTCGCCATTATGATTTTGAAGACTGAGCCCGGGGCGAGCTGCGCCTGGATTGCTTTATTCAACAGCGGATGATCGGCATCGTTGACCAGCCTGGTCCATTCATCGCGCGATACCCGGACGGCAAAATCATTGGGATCAAATGCCGGACGGCTCACCATCGCCAATATTTCCCCGGTGCGCGGGTCCATGGCGACAATCGCGCCGTTTTTCCCTTCCAGCGCCTCCTCTGCCGCGATCTGGAGGTCAATATCTACGGTAAGCTTCAGCGGCCTGCCCGGATCTGCGGGCTTCTCCTCCAGCTGGCCCATTTCCTTGCCATGACTGTTCACCACCACCTGGCGCGATCCGTTCTTGCCCATCAGAATCTGGTTGTATTGCAGCTCGACGCCAGATTTTCCCACCACGTCGCCAGGATTGTTCAGCTCCCATTGCGGCTGGTTGAGCATCTCTTCGCTCACTTCGCCAACGTAGCCGACCAGATGGGCCATGAATCCTTTGCGCGGATAAAGCCGGCGGTGGGCCATGATGGTGTCCAACTCCGGTAGCTCATTTCGGTGAGATTCGATAAACGCCAGCTCATCGGGCGTGATGTCGTCCTTGATATAAATCGGCTGATACTGAGGCACACCTGCAAACCGCCGCAGCCGGGAACGGACATCTTTAGGGTCAAGATGCAGGCCCTGGGCAATCAGGTCGGCGTCGGCGGAAAGATCGCGTGAGGAGTCCCGCAACAGTAGCGCAGTAAAGGACGGATAGTTGTCAACGATGGTGCGGCCTTCGCGGTCAAGGATTTTGCCCCGCGGCGCCAAAATCGGCACGTTCCGGATGCGGTTTTTCTCCGCCAGCGAAGCGTATAAGCTGCTCTGCGTCACCTGAAGCCGCCACAAGCCATAGGCCAGCAGCAAAAATATCCCGAGGATAAGGTATTGCACCGCGGTCAGACGGACCGGTGAAACTTTTTCATCGCGGCCAAACATAATCAGTCTTGGGTCATTCTGTGGGAACTAAGGATTATTCCGATTGTAGCGCGGGAGGATATTGGGATGCGGAGCCTCTGAGCACGAAAGTACTCATAGCCCTTATTTCGTGGCGCTTCTTCGCGTCCGTCCGCCACCATTCACGTAGGCCCAGATTTACTGATCTGGCTATTCACGTATGCTCAGATGTCCTCATCTGGCTGTTCACGTAGTCCCAGATGTCCTCATCTCACTATGCACGTAGGCCCAGATGTCCTCATCTGGGCGGCCGGCGGAGCCGGCATCAATGTCTCCCCCATCGAACCACGCCACCCTACAAGAGATCGGCGAATAACAAGCTCAGTGCCCGCCCTTCACGTGCGCTGCTTGAAGCGGTCGAGCAGAGAAAATAACGCTACCGCGAGGATTGCATTCGCCACGGCGGCGGTTAATTCGTGCGGCCAGCTCCAGTGCAACGGCAGCCGCACCAGTCCGCGGGCCACGGTGAAATAAACCACCTGATGTACAACGTAAAAAACCAATGTCACCAAAAAACGTGCTCCGGCATTTTCCACGTCAATTTTCGCGCCCAGAGACGACGCGCCGTATCCCACCACCGTCTTTGAGATGCCGTAAATTCCCAATGCAAATGGCGTGAGCGAATCCTGCACTAGTCCGACTACCGCGCCGGTCAAGAGTCCTGCTACCGGGTTTCGACGTGCCACGGCAAAGAAAATCACCACCAGTAATGGCAAGTCGAAGATGGAAAAGAAATGCAGGCGCAGCGGCATGAACGATTGCAGGAAGATCGCGATCAGCGGAACAAGAATCGTGACCGGCAGACTGAACCGGTAAACCTCAATCTGCTCCTGCGATGTATAGGTGATGGGCACAGTCTATTGCGGCTTGTCCGCGGCGGGTCGCGGCGCAGTTTCCGGTGGTTGCGGTTTGGGCGGGCTGCTGGGAGACATCGTTTTGGCGGCCGGTTTCGCATCCCCTGTGGCCTCGCTGCCGGCTTTTGCGGGGGCAGCGGGCGCGCTGCCCGGCGTGCTCTGCGTTTTCGCCGGCTCGATGGCCGGCTTGTCAGGGACAGTGGGCAATCTTTGCGTCAGGATATCAATCGCGCGCACCGGCGGAGCCTCAGCTATGCTTGGTTCCCTTTCTTCTTTCTTGGTAATCACCAGCACTTCTTCAAGCCGGCTCAGATCAGCGGCGGGCTTTACCCGAATATCCAGAAACGATTCATGGCCGTGCTTCACTTGCGCAACCGTCCCCACCAGCAAACCCTTCGGGAAAATTTGATCGCCACCGCTGGTAAGAACTTTTTCTCCCGGCTGCACCGGCTCGTCGTTCATCACCTTTTCGAGCACCACCTCGCCGGACGCTTTGCCCCTCAAAACTCCCTGAAGCCGCGAGGTTTCAAGAATCGTTCCCACCCCGCTGGTCTGGTCATCCACCAGCAGCACCTGCGAGACGGATTTGTAGACCCGCAGTATTTTTCCCGCCACGCCATCGGCAGTGATGACCGCCATGTCCTTTTCCACCCCATCGCGGGATCCTTTATCGATGTAAATCGAGCGCGAAAGCTCGCTCCCGCTCGATCCGATGACCTGCGCGGCCAGGGTCTGAGAGATGAATTGTTCCTTGAACCCCAGCAATGCTTGCAAGCGGCGGGCTTGTGCGGCGTCCTCCTGGAGGCGCGCCTGCTCGAGACGCAGATTCTCAATCTGCTGTTTCAAGTCGCGGTTTTCGCGTCGAATGCCGCCTAAAGAAATATAGCCATGCCAGAGATTGGATATGCCGGTTTGCGCGCCGACGACAACCTTTTCCAGGGGAGCAATAGCGCTTACTGCCCAAACACGAATTAAACGGGTGGATTCATTTTCGCCGCTGCGCCGCACTTGAATGGCTAGGCCCAGCACCTGGGCAAACAAAATCGCCACCAGGATGCTGACGTTGCGATAGCGGGATAACAGGTTTTCCATTGCCGGACACTACAGGAGTTCGAATCGCTGTTCGGACAGAGGGCGGGCGCCAGCCTGGGCTGAACTGCGGAAAAGGCGCGCCCCCTTAAACCTTAAAATCTTATTCGATTGAGATTTTGCGCAGCAACTTGAAGTCGCTGAGCATTTTGCCGGTTCCCAGCACCACGCTGCACAATGGATCGTCGGCGATCGAGACTGGCAGGCCGGTTTCCTCACGGATGCGCTTGTCCAGATTCTTGAGTAGCGCTCCGCCCCCGGTCAAGACAATGCCGCGATCGCTAATGTCGGCCGAAAGCTCCGGAGGAGTGCGCTCGAGTGCCACCCGGACCGCGTTCATAATGGTGGAAACACATTCGCTCAGAGCTTCTCGAATCTCGCTATCATCCACGGTAATGGTTTTGGGGACGCCCTCGATCAGGTTTCGTCCCTTGATTTCCATCGTCAGGGGCTTGTCCAGAGGATAGCCCGAGCCAATTTCGATTTTGATCTGCTCTGCGGTACGCTCGCCGATCAGCAGGTTATATTTCCGTTTGAGGTAATTCATGATGGCCTCGTCCATCTGATTGCCGGCCATGCGTACGGAGCGCGAGTAGACAATGCCGCTGAGCGAAATAACCGCGATGTCAGTGGTCCCGCCGCCGATGTCCACCACCATATTTCCGCTGGGTTCGGTAATTGGCAGGCCGGCGCCAATCGCCGCCACCATCGCCTGTTCCACCAGGTAAACCTCGCTCGCCTTGGCGCGATAAGCGGAATCCATGACCGCCCGTTTTTCCACCTGCGTAATCTCGGACGGCACCCCGATCACGATACGTGGGTGCACCAGCATCTTGCGGTTGTGCGCCTTCTGAATAAAGTAATTCAACATTTTTTCGGTGACTTTGAAGTCGGCAATCACGCCATCCTTCATCGGCTTGATGGCGACAATGTTTCCCGGGGTGCGGCCGAGCATCTCTTTGGCTTCCTTACCTACAGCCTCAACCTCACCGGTATTTTTGTTGATCGCGACGATGGAGGGCTCGTTCACCACAATGCCTTTACCTCGCGCATATACCAGAGTGTTGGCAGTGCCCAAATCGATTGCGAGGTCGCTTGAAAACAGGCTGAACAGCGACCGCAGGTTGTGCATGCGGGTGGCGCTTGAATGGAAGCCGTTGGATGACATACGGGACTTTCTCTCTATTAACTTTTCTTCTTGGTATCTGGGCCGGTATTTCGGGTTTCGCTCCCGCTTTCCGGATACTGTTTAGATTCTATGAGATATTTATTATTTCGGGAGCAAACCAAAGTTCCAGCACCCCAGGGACTCGCAATCAATCCTGGATCGCCACCTTTTTCTGAAGCGTGTTCACGCCGCCTTTGGCATTCTGCGCCGTGATGGTTATAACGCTCTCGCCAGTCGGAAACGGCGGCGTGAAGTAATGAAAACTCCCGTCGGCGGCCACTACCGGCACTTCACGGCCATTCACCATAACCCGCGCCCCGGCTTCCGTCTTTCCCGCGACTTCAATGACGTGCCCATGCTGG
>JAFAWN010000289.1 GCA_019241735.1 Terriglobales bacterium | reverse complement strand
AACCCACTATCGAGGGCTCGCCGTGCGGCCGAGTCCTCCGAGTCTGTAAACGCTACGCAGTTAGGGTGGCTTTGTTCATATGGCCGGACAGCCTCTCACTTCGGCGTTATTCGGCGAGTGCCCGTCGCCAAATCCGCAGACTACCACAAATGCGCCGGTCGGCTCGTGTCCGCGAAAATCCTTCACTTTGGCGCGCGCCGTCGGACTTCGGCCAAGAAATCCATCACGAAGGTAACGTGATGCTCGTCCTGCTGAGCGGCCTGGGGGGGCGAAACCAAAGCAGCGATTCGTCCATCTGGCGCCACATCGAAATTTGGAAGAACGCCTGTATCGGCGAGTCGCCTATCAACCCACAAACGCGGTACCTGAGACCTTAAGGCTGCGCCGCTCGTTGCGATATCCGCAACCATCAAGCGTTGGTCAAGGGTCCGATAGAATATGCGCTTTCCGTCTTTTGCCCAGTGCGCAACCACCCCTCCACCATTTGAGATCTGCCACTTTCGTCCATTGTCGGGGAAGGCCCGCACGTAGATCTCGTAGGCGTCAGACTCGAGCGAAGTGTACATGATCCAGTGTCCATCCGGCGAGAACTCCGGGTAAACTTGGAATGCATTGGAAATCACGAATGCTCCAGGCCTTCCGGCGGTGATCACGTCGCCATCCATCTTGATCGGGACTGTCCAGAGATTAAACGCCGGAGAGCCACCAGCACTAACACCGCGTTGGTAGAAGGCCAGGTGCGAACCGGTAGGGTTAAAAGACCACGGAATTTGTGCTTCATTGCCGCCGACCAGCGTTTGCAGCGGTCCTGAACCGTCAATGTTGAGGAACCTCATGCCGCCAGCCGAACCGGAGACCACTACAAATCTCCCGTCTGGCATCCAAACAGGGCTCGTCACCGGCTCGCTGCCAACTATCTCCTGTACGAGTTTGCCGGTCGCCCAGTTCCAAACCCGGAGATTCATTTGTCCGCCATTTGCCCTGAGGAAAGCGAGTTGGGTTCCGTCGGGAGACAACCGTGGCCACGAGTATTCGGCCAGTTCGTCCAATAGGGGTGATCCCGAACCTGACTCGCTGAGCCACCGGATCACTGACTTAGCACCGCCAAGCCGGCGGCGGCAAATGAACTGGCCGGTGCCAGAGACATCGAAGTCAGCAGAGCCGAATAGGCCCAGAGCAATGTCCGGCATAATAGGCACTCTGTTCCCGTTCACCTCCAGCCGGTCAAGGTTAAAAGGAATAGCGAACAGAGTCCCCTGATCCACGAACGCCAAATGCCCGCTTGGCAGATACCGGGCGTAGCTGGCCCCATGGATCAGAGTTTTTGTCTTGTGATCTGTCAGGGAAACCGCTGCGATATTTCGCTGTCGGAGTGAAGTCGCGCCGGCGGAAAACAACACGGCCCGGGAGCCTGGCAACACTTGCGGCCATAGCGCACCTTCGGGCAATTTCTCCACCCGTGTGGGCTTTCCTCCACCCGAAGGGATTCGCCATAGGTCGGTTGTGGATAGCGCGGCGATGATCCCGTTATCGTCCCCCCAACTGGCGCCAAGCAACTCTGGCGAATCGCAGAGGGCAATAGGAGTACCACCTTCCACCGGCGTTTTCCACAGTCTGCCGGACGCGAGGAACGCGACCCAGCGGCTGTCCCAGGAAAAGAACGGCCCTCTCGCGCCCTCCGTGCCCGGCAATTCCACTGGCTCGGATCCGCCGATCTGATCGAGCATCAGCGACATGAGACGGGGCACACCGTCTTGCCGGAAGGAAACGAAGACGAGACGGCTGCCGTCAGGCGCAAGAATGACACTCGAGCTTCCCACCTGTGTCGAACGCAGAGAAACTTCGGCGCCTAAATCCACTTCGAGACGGGTTGCCGCGGGAATAGCTGCAACGCGATGCCATGGCCGCCAAACAGCCAAAATGGCAATGGCTAGGGCCAATGCGGTGCTGATCTTCCACAACCAGGTCCGATCGGAAGCTACGACGGGGCTCGGATCGGGAGTCACCCACTCGAATTTCGGAATGTAACCGCCTTTGGGCAGAACGATCCGCACTGGGTCCATGCGTCCTTCGGACGAATAATAAAGATCCAGGCGAGTGCGCAGGCGCGACGCCTCCACCCGGACGATCGAATCTGTCCGCGGATCGAACGACTCGCCTCTACCGAGGGCCTCGGCGCCAACAGTGTACTCCTTGAGTTGGTCACCCATTCCGCCCACAGTGCGCTCGACCAAAAAAAGCAATAGCTTGCCGGAGCGGCCGGCACCTTGGAATGCAGCGCTCGATACAACCTTTTCCAACTCGCTGCGAACCGAATCGGGATCGACGATCGCTGCTCTCATGGCGACATGTTCATTATACGTAAACCTCACATTCTAAAACGTACGTAACGGTCGTTTCGCGGTTCCGTGCTTACATTCCGGCGAGGCAGCCAACAAGCTGAAAGGCAATCAACGCCTCCGGCGCTGGGGCGGCACTTCGAGAGAAGCAGGATGAAGATTTAATAGCCGGGTGAAACTGCAACTTGCAACCCTGAAGGGAAACTATGGGACCTACACCGAACGAGAACACTGCGGGACGCGATCGTGCTTTCTTCCTGAGCATGGCGTTCGCCGCAGGCATGACTGTGTTTCTGGGATTCGCACAGAGCTACTACCTGAGATCCATCACGCACGCGACGCACTACCCTACGGGGATACCGATTTCGACCACATTGCGCCCGCTCATCCATACGCATGCGTTGGTGTTCAGCGCCTGGATGATGCTGTTCATCGCCCAAAACACTTTGGTGGTTACCGGTCGCACCAGTGTTCACCGCCGCCTTGGCATCCTGGGTGCGGTGCTTCTCCCGGTCATGACGGTCTTGGGCATTCTGACAGCCGTTCGCGGCGCTAAAGATGGCTGGAATCCCGGTGGTCCATTCGCGGACTCGCAGGCCTTCATGGTGGTCGGATTCGGGGACGTCCTCGTCTTTTTTTGCTTCGCCGCCGCCGGACTGTACTATCGGCACCGCCCCACAATACACAAGAGGCTAATGCTTCTGGCAACGGTGGGAGGCCTCATGTGGCCAGCTATCACCCGGATGCCCTATGTCGCCGGACGACCGGCGCTGATGTTCGGATTGCTAGCGGCGTTGGTGCTCGCACCCGCCGTGTATGACCGTCTATCTTACTCGCGCTTTCACCCGGTCAGCCTCTGGGGCGGCCTTTTGATCCTGGCGGCGTTTCCGCTCAGGGGCTTGGTAGGGCGAACCGCCGCTTGGCACACTTTCGCCGCCTGGCTGCTTCGGTAACCATCGCATAGTAGATCCCGCCTGTTCGCCAATTGTTTACCGAAACTGTCCGTCGCAGCGTGCGGGAGCGAGTCGTGATTGATTCCTTTCCCTAGCCAGTTTCGCTTTGCGGCGTCAACGGAGCATGAATCCGGGGCACCAGCCAACCTAATTTCTTTTTGAAACCAGTTTATTGGGCGGTGTCGTCCAATGGACCCTCGAAATGGTTATACACTCGTTAACAGGTAACGCCCGCTCTCCATTTCACGCTGAACCAGCACAGAAGAACCTCACGTTCGCTAAATTTTCCTTGACTTCCACGCTCAATAGGACTATCTGCAAACGCCCCATAGGTCTCGTCAAAAAAATTTGAC
>JAFAWN010000227.1 GCA_019241735.1 Terriglobales bacterium | reverse complement strand
CTCCGCCGCCGCCCCAGAAAGTGACGGTGCCATCGGGAACAACATTGTCCGTTCGTCTTGTAGATAGCATTGACACCTCAACCAGCCAAGCCGGACAAAGCTTCCATGCGACTTTGAACTCGCCTTTAGCGGTGGATGGCAACGTGGTTGTGCCTGCAGGCTACGATGTGGAAGGGCACATCGTCGAGTTGCAAAGCGCAGGAAAGTTTGCCGGCCAATCGGTGCTTGCTCTGCAACTTGACCGCTTAAAAGTAGGTGAACGTTACTACAACATCCAGACCGATCAATACCGGAAACAGGGCAGCTCGCGCGGCAAAAATACTGCCGAAAAAGTCGGCGGCGGCGCGCTGATCGGGGCCATCATTGGCGGAATCGCGGGCGGCGGCAAGGGCGCTGGGATCGGCGCGGCGGCCGGCGGAGGAGTGGGCGGCGGAGTTCAGGCTGCGGGACACGGACAGCAAATCAGGCTGCCTTCGGAAACCGTTCTCAATTTCAGCTTGCAGTCAGGGGTGACGGTGATTCCCACTACTGAGGCTCCGCATCGCGGGCGTCCGCAGCTTCAACCTGAGCAGCCTCAGCAGTAGGTTCCGAGGTGGGCGTCAGTCTTCAGGGGTAGCGGATCTCATAAATGCGGTAAGTATCATTGGAGAAGACGCAGCGGTAGTGCGCTCCGAAGATGTCTGCTTCACCGCGGTCCGGCGGCAACGGCAGCCACTTGTGTATCGTTCCGCGATCAGAAAATATCAGAAAGCGCGGGTGTTTAAGCGCTACGTATTCAGGCGGGGTGAGCGGGTCGCCGGCTCTCTCAAAATAAACACGATCTCCCGCCAGCACCGGAAATCCAGCCGCCGCGGCAATAATGTTAGGTTCGTCGTTGTAGTTATCGATGATTACTGCGTCATTGGCCTGCATCTGCGTCTTTAAATAATTGCCCACCTGTGAAATCCGCGTCGCGTATCTAAGTCGCGGTGAAATAGATGCGAATTTATCAGTGACAGGGTTCGGAATCTCACTTGCAGCCAGCACGAAGAAAGTATTTAGAACGATTGACGCCACTACGATTCCCAAAAAAACTCGTTGGCGTTGCCGCGAAAAAGTGGCCAAGAGTTGAAGTACCCCGTAGCCTGAAATTATGGCAAGCATGGCGCCGGTGGTGAGGCTGTAGCGCGGCATTGCCAGCAGTCTGCCCCGAATCACCTCCCACTGCTGAATCAGGGTAAAGAATAAAACCAGCACTGCAAAGATTGCAGTCGACCATGATCGCAATGACTTGAACCATCCGTAGACGGCGCCGATTAAAACCAACGGTGAGAGCGCAAGCAACAATGCCAACGGCGTCACCATCAGTTGATGCGCCAAGGAAACATGCTGGTCCCGCAAATACTCAATAACGTTCACATTGTGGAGGGTCATCAGGCGCATGGGATCGCCGAACATTCGCCAGCAATAGAGCATGAGAAATGCGGGCGCGCCCCCACCGGTGATCCCGAAGACAATGATCGATGAAATGTTGGTCCTGGATTCAAACGGTTCGCGGTTGGACTTCCACAATAAAACCAGGAGTCCAACCCCCAAGCCAAAGCAAATGATCCACGCCTCCAGCCTCATTGTTTCCGCTGCTGAAAGCGACAATCCGGCGAAGGCCAACAGCAATACGCGACTGGCGCCTTCCCGCATGGCGCCAAAGAAAAAAGCCAGGCCCGCAAGCACGAAGAAAAGGTACGTCGCTTCCGCTGAGGAAGTTGAACTGTACCCAATATGAAGGCTGTAAAACGAAAAAGCGGTTAACGACAGCAGAGCAGCATCGTCTCCGTAAAGGTATTGCGCCAGCTTCCAGAAGGCATAGAGGGAGAGGATTCCCAGGATCAGACTTAGTGATCTGCCGGCAATGGTTACATTGTGGACCAGAAGGTTGTACAAGCCGATGAGCCAGAAGTGACCGGGCGGATAATCTTCGAATATGACCTGAAATCTCGGATGCTTTAGCCAGTTGGCGGTCAACGCGATACGCGCCCAGGCATCACCGCCGCTGTTGTCCGAGCAAAAATATGAAAAAATTCGGAGGACCGCTCCAGCGGCAATCAGGGTGGCTGCAATCCTGTTGGTGTTCCGCGGCGTAGCGAACCCTATGCTAGACGGAAAGGTGGGTTCTTCTCCTGGCAGAGTTGTTACCGGAGAGACTCGGCGGTTTATTTCGGATGACATTCTCGCTTACACCTAAGAATAGAGCTAACCAACGATTTAACACCAGGAACGGCCGGGTTGAGTAGATCAGCGGCTGTCTAGGACGAGAAAGATCGCGCCGCCTGGCGCAAAATCCCGCGGTTCAGGGTTCTGATTCTATCTATCAAACGGGGTTGGTCGGCCCCTTGCGTCCGGTTGTACAGTGACTTTAGTACTTCGGTGACCGCTACTGCCTCCCCGTATAATCAAGCGAAACCGCAGTAAATCCGCACTTTTTTGGGGGCACGGTCACTGTGGATCCGGCTATGGCATTTCCGATCTTCGCGCTGGGGCTGGCATTCGGAAGCTTCCTGAACGTGTGCATTTACCGGCTGCCGCGTGGGATGTCCGTGGCCAGTCCGAGGTCGGCCTGTCCGGGGTGCGGAACTCCAATTCACTTTTACGACAATATCCCGGTACTTAGCTGGTTAATTCTTCGCGCCCGCTGCCGCCAGTGCAAAGCGCCGATTTCATCCCGGTATGTTCTGGTCGAACTGCTCACCGGTGCGTTATTTCTAGCGTGCTATCTACATTTTGGGATGACGCTGGCAACGTTGAAATATTGCGCTTTCGGATTTCTGTTGCTGGGCCTCATCTTTACCGACGCTGAGACTCAACTTCTTCCGGACAAGCTGACGCTTCCGGGAATCGCCCTGGGCCTGGTTTTCAGTCTTCTGATTCCGGTGAATGACCTGGCGTCCCAAATGCTGCCCGGCATCGTCACACTGCCTGTCAGCTCTGACCTTTCGTGGCACTTGTTCTCGCTGCTGGATGCCGTGCTTGGCGCAGTGGTTGGCGCTTGCTTCATTTATGGCGCGGGCGCCATCTACCTGCGGGCGCGGGGCGTCGAAGGGATGGGCTTTGGAGATGTGAAGTTGATGGCAATGGTGGGCGCGTTTCTAGGCATCAAGCTGACTGTCTTCACTTTATTTACCGGCTCGATAGTTGGATCGTTATTTGGAGTGGCAACAGTATTTGCGGTCTGGATCAAACGCACGCGCCGCCGCATGACGAGGAACCATGAACCGGCGCCAGAGGCGCGACGGAAGGCTTGGCAATCAGCTGCAATCGCCCTCCGGCGACACCAGATGCCGTTTGGAGTGTTTCTTGGCAGTATGGCAATGATGGCATTTTTCGTCGGCAACCAATTCCTGCACTGGTACTGGGGGTTGCTGTGAGGCTGCTGGCCAATCCTGCCGTGATGCGTATGGCGGTGCTGCTTGCCGGCGGCGCCTTCACCATGATCATGGCGCGGCTTATGATGCGGCGCATACGGCGCACGCTGGTGGAAGATTCCCCGACGGTAGAGAAGTCAAGCTCGCAGGAGAGTTTTCCCCTGCATACGTATCACGCCGTCATTCAACAGTTGAAGCAGCAGAAACACGAACTGCTCAGCATGCAGCAGGTGGAGCGGCGGCGGGCAGAGACCGTGGAGAATATAAGCGCCACCGTATTATCGAATCTTTCCAGCGGCGTGATGTTTGTCGCCACCAACGGTCTGGTGCGGCAGGCCAATGGCGCCGCCAAGCAAATTCTCGGTTTTGCTTCCCCAGTGGGGATGAGCCTAAAAGAGGTTTTTCGTGACGCGGTGGTGCTCTCCCGCTCCGCGCCGCATGAAACCCTGGCACAGCGACTGCAGCAGATGCTGAAACAAAAGACTCCTTCCCAACGGCTGGAGGGCCATTACGTTACCCCCGCCCATGATGAACGCATCCTGGACATCACACTTAGTTCGGTGCTAGCGCCAAACGGCGATGTATTAGGCCTGGCATGTCTGCTCACTGATCAGACGGAAATGGCGCGGATCAATCGCGAGTATGAAATTCGCCGGGAAATTTCCTCTGAGATGGCGCTGACTTTGCGCAATTCGCTGACCACGATTTCGGGATATGCAGCCCAGCTCGCTGCCAGCAACGATGCTGCGTCCGTGCGGCAGTTGGCGACCGACATTGCAGAGGAAACAGCGCTTCTCGATCACACGGTCGGCGGGTTTTTGGCCGGCACCAGGGCGAGCGCGGCGGCAGGGATGTAATGCACGGGTTTTATTGGCAGCTAGAAGAGCAGGAAATGGAACGATAAGGATGGATCAACTATGAAATACACAGCCTGGATCGGTTTTGCGACGTTAATCTTTTGCGGGGCATCGTTAGGGTACAGCCAGTCCCAGCCACTCGGAGACTATGCGCGCGCGGCCCGTAAGGACAAGAAGCCGTCGGCGGTCAGAAAATTCGACAATGATAACCTGCCTACCACCGACAAGCTGAGCGTGGTTGGCGCCACGCCTGCCGCTCCCGAAGCGGGGGTTGAAGCTGCCAATTCCGGGCCTGCTGGCGCTGCTGCCGCCGCCGAATCCACTTCTCCGGCTGCCGAGAAAAAGGCAGATACCAAGACGGCAGCCGATCCTGCCGCGCGGCAGAAGGCAAACGATCAGTGGAAAGAAAAAATTTCAACACAGAGGGCCCAGATTGATTTACTGATGCGAGAAATGGATGTGCTGCAGCGCGAATATCGCCTGCGCGCCGCCGCCTTCTACGCCGACGCGGGGAACCGGCTGCGCAACTCGGCGAGCTGGGACAAGGAAGACCAGCAATACAAGCAGCAACTGGACCAGAAGCAAAGGGCGCTTGACGATGCCAAGCAGAAGCTGGATGATCTTCAGGAGCAGGCGCGGAAGGCGGGCGTCCCGTCCTCAGCGCGGGAGTAGCTGGTTTCGCTTGCTATCCGAAGACCCAAGCTCACTGATGTCGACCCGCAATTGTTTCCTTGATTCCGTGTCGCTCACTGCGTGACCGTCCATCCCGCCCGGGATGAAGTCATCTAGTAGAATGATTCCGCTTCCAACGACCCGGCTTAAGGATGGCGGCGATGAAGAATCCCTGGTTGACTGTGGTTGCAGCGATGTTGATGGCAGGCTGTTCGTCACAAACCTCGAAGCCGGCGCAAACCCAAAAGCCAGAACCCAAGCCACCAGAGTTTGTCACCGCCCGCGTCGCGTTCCAGAAATTGTTTATCGCGGCGCACGGGTGGGCGCGCGATGCGCAACCGTTCCGTCTGGAATCGTCGAATATCCCGGGGAAGAAGGGTGAAGGCGGCAAGTCAGCTTCATGGCGCGCTTCTTTCGCATCGGCAGCGCAGCGCAGCGAACGCACCTATAGCTGGTCGGGAGCCGATACTCCTGACGGAACGGCGCGTGGCATCACCCCCGGCGGTGAAGACAGCTACACGCCCGGAAACGCATCCACTCAAGTGTTCGATATGGGTTTTCTCAAAGTCGACTCGGATAAAGCGTTGGAGACGGCGCAAAAGCATGGCGGAGATAAACTGCTGGCGAAGACCCCGGACACATCGATTTTTTATGTCCTCGATTGGTCCCACCTCAGTAACCAACTCATCTGGCATGTTATTTACGGCCCGAATCCTGACGAGGCGAGTTTGAAAGTGGATGTGGACGCCAGCACCGGCAATTTTATCCGAATCGAAAAGTGAAACTTCTGCATCGATCCGCTCCCAAAAGGTTTCTCTCACTCCCCTTCGCAGTACCATCGTGACCCCGGCACGACCTTTTCGGCTGATATGATTGAAGTATCGGAATGGCTACTTTTCAACTGGATCTTCAATCCAAAGTTGATCCCCTGCTGCTTGAAGTTGCAGATGTGGTCAACACCACGCTTGACCTCGACACTACGCTGCGGCGCGTTGCGGAATTGGTGCGTAAAGTCACCGATTACGAGATTTTCGCGATTCTGCTGCTGAACGAGAAGACCCAGGAGCTGCGTTTCCGTTTTCAGGTTGGCTACCCGCCGGGGGTGGTCGAGCGTTTGCGCATTAAAGTCGGCGAAGGTGTTACAGGAATAGCGGCGCAGCGGAGAGAGGCGATCCTCGTCTCCGATGTTTCGCAAGATGCGCGCTATATCTCCGCCGTTCCCCAAGTACGCTCGGAAGTCGCGGTCCCGCTGATCGTTAAGAACCGGGTGATCGGGGTTATCGATATCGAATCCCCCGAGCCCAACCACTTCACCGAAGAACACAAACAGCTACTGATGCTGATCGCATCCAGGATGGCGGTCGGCATCGAGAACGCGCGTCTCTATACTCGAACTACGCGGCAGGCGCGGACGCTGACGCTGCTCAATGAGATTGCACAGGAGCTGACATCGATCCTCGATTTGGATGAATTGCTGAAGCGGATTGCGGAGCTGCTAAGCCGATTGATCGATTACCAGATGTTCAGCATCCTGCTGCTGGATGCGTCGGGAGAAAATCTCCAGCACCGGTTTTCTCTGCGGTTTCAGGAAAACATCAACCTCAAACATGACATCCCGCTCGGCCGCGGAGTCGTGGGCTACGCCGCTCAGAAAGGCGAGGCGGTGTTGGTTCCGGACGTGAGCAAAGATCCGCGCTACATCGAGAGCAACCCCGAAACCCGCTCCGAGCTGGCAGTCCCGCTGGTATATAAAGATCGCGTGATCGGCGTTCTCGATCTCGAACATACCCGGCGTCGTTTCTTCACTGAGGAACATGCACGTACGATCACAACTTTGGCGGCGCAGGTTGCGATTGCCATTGAGAACGCCCAGTTGTATCAGCAAATCGCGAACCAGGAAAAGCGCCTGGAACGAGACCTGGCGATGGCGCGGGAGTTGCAGTTCAGGCTGTTGCCCCAGTTCCGGCCGACGCTTGCGACTTTGGAAATTGCGGCGAAGTTTTCGCCGGCACGGGCAATTGGCGGAGACTTGTATGATTTTGTGAATTATTCCCAGTCCCGCATGGCGTTTGTCGTTGGGGACGTCAGCGGAAAAGGCGCTCCAGCCGCTATTTACGCCGCCCTGGTCAGTGGAATCCTGCGCTCGCATGCGCCTATGGAGCCCAGTCCCGCAGAGATGCTTTCAGCGGTCAATTATTCCTTAAGTGAGAGGAAAATTGCGGGACAGTTCGTCTCATTGGTCTACGCCGTTTGGGACGAGACGGAGCGCACTCTGCGGGTGGCGAACTCCGGACTGCCGCGCCCGATTTACTACCACGACCGGAAAATCGAAATCATCGAAGCCACCGGCCTTCCACTCGGACTCTTCGACGACGCGGACTACGATGAGTTCACTTTTAAAGCGAGCGCCGGCGACCTGTTCGTCTTTTTCAGCGACGGCATGCTCGATGCGAGCAACAAGGATGGAGAATTGTTTGGCCGCGAACGTGTGGAAAAGATTGTCCTCGAATGCGCGGCTAATCCGGCAGAATCGGTAGTGGAGTCGCTGTTCAAGGCCGTCGCCGAGCACGCGTCGGGAGTGGAAACTTTCGACGATCAGACAGTGGTTGCTGTAAAAGTCAAAGGCCCGGTACCCGGCAAGTGAAGCGGTTGGCCGCGTTGCGTCCGGCTTTCTCGTACCAGCCCACCGAAAACTTCGCGAAAGAAGGCACGCTTCATTGTGATGGTATTCCCCTGCCGCTCCTGGCGGAGCGTTATGGAACGCCGCTCTATGTTTATTCTGCGACGGCTATTCAGGAAAACTTAGCCGCGTTTACTCAGGCGTTTCGGGCAATTCCTCACTCTATTTGCTATTCGGTCAAAGCAAATTCCAATTTGAGTATTTTGCGGTTGCTGGCAAGGAATGGCTGCGCCTTTGACGTGGTATCCGGTGGAGAGTTGGAACGGATAATGCGTGCCAAGACGGGGGCAGCAAGAGGATCCGTTTTCTCCGGAGTGGGGAAATCCGCTGATGAAATGCGTGCCGCGCTTAAAGCCGACATTCTGTTGTTTAATCTCGAAAGTGAGGCGGAACTGGCGGCATTAGCGGGATGCGCGGCGCAAGCCAGGAAAATTGCCAGGATTTCATGGCGCGTGAATCCAGATGTACCTGCTGATACTCATCCCTATATCTCAACTGGGCAGCGCGAGCATAAGTTCGGAGTCGGCATTGCCGCGGCCCGCTCCCTTTACGCGCAGGCTTCGAAGGTAAAGTATCTGGAAGTTGCAGGGGTGAGTGTCCACATCGGCTCGCAAATCATGGACGCGAAGCCTTTCGCGGCTGCCATGACGCGGGTGGCGAGTTTAGTCCGTGAATTGAGAGCGGATGGGCACCACATACGTTACGTGGACGCGGGCGGGGGATTCGGAATTCCTTATGAAGATTCGGCTC
>JAFAWN010000095.1 GCA_019241735.1 Terriglobales bacterium | reverse complement strand
TCCCGTCCGCGAGGAAATGCATTTCGAATTCCGCGCGGAGTTATTTAACGCCTTTAATCATGTGAACCCTTTATTTGCCGCACCGGGTGGGATCAGCGCTGAGCCCACGCCGCTGGAACGTGGCACGTCACAATTCGGCTTCCCGGCGGGATCGAGACCGCCGCGCGAAATCCAATTCGCACTCAAATTTTATTTCTAAGTTTTTTCGCCCGCGCGCCAGCCGAGCTAACAATGACGCCTTTCCCCCCGGTCGGCATCGTCTATAATTGCGCCCACTAATGTCCTTAACCTCTGGCACGAAAATTGGACCCTACGAAATTGTTGACCTGCTCGGCTCTGGCGGCATGGGAGAGGTGTATCGCGCCCGTGATGCACGCCTCAAACGCGATGTGGCGATTAAAGTCTTGCCGCAAGCGCTTTCCGCTGACCCCGAGCGGCTCCGCCGTTTCGAGCAGGAAGCCCTCGCCACCGCGGCGTTGAACCATCCCAACATCCTCGCCGTATTCGATATCGGCACCAGTGGCGGCTCGCCTTACGTGGTCTCCGAGCTGCTGGACGGAGAAACGTTACGCGAGCGGCTTCGCAGTGGCCCACTGCCTGCGCGAAAGGCCCTCGATTATGCGCTCCAGATTGCGCACGGTTTGGCCGCAGCTCATGAGAAAGAGATTGTCCACCGGGACCTCAAACCGGAAAATCTGTTTGTTACAAGAGATGGCCGGGTGAAAATTCTCGACTTCGGACTGGCCAAGCTTACTCAGCTGGACTCAAGCGACCATAGTTCAGTTACCGTGACGCACGGTACTGAGGCTGGCCTCGTACTGGGGACGGCGGGATATATGTCTCCCGAGCAGGTTCGTGGACTTGCGGTGGATGCGCGCTCCGACATTTTCAGCTTTGGAGCGATCCTGTACGAAATGCTCTCCGGCAAGCGCGCCTTCCATGGAGACACGCCCGCCGACACCATGAGCTCTATCCTCAAGGAAGAACCCGCGGACTTTAGCGAAACCGGACGCAATGTCTCTCCCGCACTGGAACGGATTGTGCAGCATTGCCTGGAAAAGAATCCGGAATCGCGATTCCATTCTGCCAGCGACATTGCCTTTGATCTTGAGCATATGTCGGGTCTTTCTGGAACCGCCGCAAGAGCGATCCCGGCTGAAGCCGCGCAACCTGGCCGGAGCTGGCACTGGCAAGCAGTTTTGGGCGCTATCGCACTTTCATTGTTATTGCTGGGTGCCGGCTGGTGGCTGGGCAAGAGCCGGGAGCACGCGGCGTTAGCGGTTTACCAGCAGATTACGTTTCGCACTGGGGCTATTGGCAATGCGCGCTTCACCCCTGATGGAGGTATTGCATACAGCGCGGCCTGGGACGGAAGCGAGGGGCAGCTTTACCTGTCGCGCGCCGATGATCCTGGCGCACGTGAACTGGGGCTAAAAGGCGCAGAGTTACTCTCCATATCAAAGGCGGGCGAACTTGCGGTGCGGCTCAACACAAGGTATTTGCCGGGATATGCCCGCGTGGGTACCCTGGCCCGGGTTCCATTGAGTGGGGGAACGCCAAGGGAAGTCCTGGAAAACGTTCAGGATGCCGATTGGGCGTCCGACGGCGGAAGCATGGCGGTGGTCCGCTACATACCGGAAAACAACCACTGGCGGCTGGAATATCCGATTGGCAAAGTCTTGTTTGACAGCATCAACTGGATAAGCCACCCGAAGCTTTCTCCGGACGCCAAGTGGGTGGCCTTCGCCGACCACGAAAACACTGGCGGCGACGATGAAGGATCGGTGGCTGTTATAGCCGCGGATGGAAACGGAAAAGAAAAAAAGCTTTCATCGGGATGGGAAACGATCGAAGGTATTCTCTGGTCACCGTCCGGCGATGAAATCTGGTTTACATCCGCCATGAACGGCGCCTCGACAAATCCGAACTCGGTTTCGCTCTCGGGTAAGGTTCGCGCGATTACGAACGTCCCGGGAGGCATGTGGCTTCAGGACCTTCGCAACGGCGTTGCCTTAATGATCACGCATCAGGAGCGCATTGGAATAAGAGGAATGGCTCCCGGAGCTAAGGAAGAGCGGGAACTGGGCTGGTTCGGATGGTCCATTGTGCGTGACATCAGCCGCGATGGGCGCAAGATCCTCTTCGAAGAGGAGGGGAATGGCGGCGGGCCGAACTATACCGTCTTCGTCCGCGATACTGACGGTTCGCCCCCGGTACGGGTCGGCGAGGGAGTAGCGGGAGCAATCTCGCCGGACAAGAAATGGGTGACCACAAAACCAGCAAAAGGCGGAGCGCTTATGCTAGTTCCAACCGGAGCGGGAGAGCAGAGACAGCTAACGCATGACGCCGTCAGTTACAACGCTGAACGCTGGCTTCCCGATGGCAAGACCCTGCTGGCCTCCGGAATCGAGGCCGGTCACGGCGCCCGCGACTACCTGATTGATATCACCACCGGCAGCTCCAAGCCCATTACCCCGGAAGGGATCGCCGGAATTCGTTTGTCGCCTGATGGCCGTAGTGCCGCAGTTCTTGGGCCGGACGTAAAATGGGGGGTCTGGCCGCTCGATGGAAGCGGCTTTCGGCCTATACCGAATCTCGATTCCGCGTACTACGTTGATGGCTGGTCGCCGGACGGATCGTATGTCTATGTGTCCTCTACCGGCCGCGGTGAAACCACCACGAAACTGTACAAAGTCAACATTGCAACCGGGAAAATGGAATTCTGGAGAACTTTTGGAACTGAAGCTACTGCGGGACAGGGCGGAGCGGGAGACTTTCAATTTTCGATCGATGGGACTGCGTACGCCTACGTGTACGACAAAGTGCTGTCGGAAGCTTATGTAGTTACCGGGCTGAAATAGCCCGCCTAGCTCCTCCCGCCATTCGAAAGCCTCTTGCCAGCCAGACGGGCTAGTCAGTTTCTTGCTGAGGTTCTCAGTTACTGTCGCACTATACTTATCCTCTTACTGGGGCCCTGACGTTAACTGTTGCAGTTAGCCTTGATGCGGGAGATGAACAGATGAGCGAAGGACAAACTCAAAGATTTCTGGCCCTCCTTTTCACAATCATCGGATTTTTTACCGCGGCCGGATGGGCGCAAATCTCCGCCGAGAAACTGGCGGCCGTGGATCAGACTCTGCAAAGCGCGAAGGCAAGTTATGCCAGGTTCGACTCCAGGCATCAGCAACTGCTTAATGGTCACGCCAGACTGGTTCACCTGGCTGAGATTTGGCACGCCCGGTACATGCGTTTAACCGACCCTTCTTTCGCAACAGTCCGTAAGGCAAACGGCGTGGCCGGTTCTGTGGTGGCCGCGCCCGCAGGGATAGTCGCAGTCAGTAATCCGTTCAATGACGTTGCTTATTCCTCCTTCGGCGGCTTCACCCAAAACACAAGCGCCGTGGCGCGCTGTGGCAACAGTGTGGTCGTTGGATACAACGATTCCGGCAGCATTTTTGAAACGCCGCTATTCCTGACAGGATCGGGCGGCGAGGCCTTCAGCGGCGTTTCCTATTCGAATAACGGTGGCGCCAGCTTCACCGATGCCGGTCCGATGAACCCCGGATCTGGCAATGGGAACTACCTTGGTGGAGATCCGGTTGTGACTTGCACGGATGCAAGCACGTTCTTCTATTCACAGATTTTTGACTACACCGACAGCGGCGGAAATTTCTTCTCCGCGGTAGCCGTCAATAAATCTACGGATGGCGGCAGGACTTGGGGAGATCCGGTGCCGGCGGTGTCGAAAGACGCCACCCATTTGTTAGAAAAGCCGTGGTCAGCCCAGGATCCGAGCAAGCCAGGCCGGATGTACGTCTCCTACACCGATTTCGATTCTTCTTTCAGTAGCGCGTTTTGCGGAGCGCAGGTTAGAACCGCCATCGAGTTCGTCACCTCAAATAATGGTGGAGAGACGTGGTCTGCGCCGCATGTTGTGTTTGAAGTTTGCGGATCAATCACGATTCAAGGGTCACAGCTTGCAGTGAGTTCTCAAGGGACCCTCTACATTTCCTGGATCAATTTTGGCGCCAATTTTCCCGTTGGCCCGCGGCAAATTCAGATGCGAAGCATGGTTCCGGGAAAAGGCTTGTCCCGAATGGTGACGGTCGAGGCAAATGTGACCCCGGGCGGCGACAGCCTCTACCTCCAGGGGGAATTTAAAGATCTGCATGACATGGCCATGGCGGTTGACCGCTCCCCTACCGCTTCCAATGGCACCCTCTACATCACGTGGGCGGATGGTCGCAATAAGATTGTCCCCGATGCACTGGGGACCGATGGCAGCTACGCATACGACGACATTCTGCTGCGCTCCTCCACCGATGGTGGAAATACTTGGGGATTTGCTCCGGTCAAAGTGAACGCCGACACGCAGCCGCGTGTTGGCAGCGGACATGATCATTATCAATCCACCGTCGCCGTTGACAAGACCGGAAAAGTGGCAGCTTGCTGGTACGATCGCCGCGATGACAACGAGAATTTCGCGATCCGGCGGTATTGCGGTGAATCTCTAAATCAAGGCTCGAGTTGGAGCAACACAAGACTCGCCGCTGCACCGTTTGCCCCCACGCACGGCATTGATCTGTTCATGCCTCAGAGCTACATGGGTGATTATGACGTGCTAACCAGCGACTTCACCGGGACCTATCCCGGTTTCATCGGCTCGTTTCAAATCATGGGGAGTCGAGGTAACCCTGACGTGGTCGTGAACTCAATGCAATAAAATATGGACGGTTTTTCGCTTTATGGGATTGCCGCCAGCGCTCCTTTAACCTGGGCATTGCAACCACTGGTGGCCGGCAGTATGATTCCGCATCGGCCATTTTCTACACATAGGTCAGCCATCCTGCCTGCGTACTAAGGCTTCGGCAGGAAGCCGCTTACTTTAAGGAGTCTTGTGGCGCCATCCTCCACGCGACCCTTTGCCATAGACGAAACGATTGGTGATTACAAGATCCTCGGCATGATTGGCCGTGGCGGGATGGGTATCGTCTATAAGGCGCTCGACCTCAAGCTCGAGCGCACGGTTGCGCTGAAGTTCCTGCCCCACGATTTGAATCTTGAAGAAAATGACAAGGAGCGCTTTTTTCACGAAGCACGGTCCGCTTCTTCCCTCGACCATCCCAACATCGGGGTAATTCACGGCCTGGAAGAGACCCGGGACGGCCAGATGTTTATTGTGATGGCCTACTACGAGGGCCTCACTTTAACGGAGATGATCCGCAAAGGGCCGCTTAGTCCGAGGGCGGCGATTGATATCGGAATGCAGTTGGCCCGGGGACTGGGCGAGGCCCACGAGCGCAATATTATTCACCGTGACATCAAGCCTTCTAATGTCATCGTTACCCGGCAGAACGTAGCCAAGATCGTTGATTTTGGCCTCGCCCGCGTGGCCGGTAGCGCGAGCACCACCCTGAGCGCGGGGCCGGCGGGCACGCTGGCCTACATGTCGCCGGAGCAGGTCCGAAACGAACCGCTCGATCGGCGCACTGACATTTGGTCGCTGGGGGTGGTTCTGGCTGAAATGCTGAGCGGACGCCAGCCCTTTCAGCGGGATAATATTTCCGCGGTCCTGCTCGCCATTCTGGAGCAGCCTCCGCCGATCGAGGGCCTGCCAGCAGATCTTGCGGGCATCGTTTGCCGTGCACTGGCAAAAGACCGTTCGCACCGCTATGGATACTGCAAAGAGATGCACGCGGACCTCGAAGCCTGCCAGCCGGCGGCGGAGCCGTCACGGAGTTCTGCATCGAGCCGTGACGTCCGGGTATCCTCTCGAGATCTCAAAGTTCTGTTCGAACATGCATCGAACTCAGGCCGTAACCTGCCCACCGGCATCGACCGTACGGGACGCTGGGGGTTCATTCTCGCCGCAGCGGTTTTGGCGCTCGCCGCAATTTCCTTCCTGGTTCCCAGTTTCCGGCAGAAAATCGCCAACGCTTTATCGGGCGCCGGCAGCGAAAAACACATTGCGGTGCTTCCATTCGATAACATCGGCAACGATCCTGCGAATGAGGCAGTGTCGGAAGGTCTGATGGATAGCGTCACCAGCAAGCTATCGGATCTGGATGCTGGACAGCAATCGCTGTGGGTAGTACCGGCAAGCGAGGTCCGCCGGCGGAAAGTCACCGATCCAGAAGGCGCGTTGCGCGAGTTCGGAGCGACCCTGGTAGTCAAAGGCAGCTTGCAACGCGACAGTTCCGGCGTCCACTTGACAGTCAACCTGATTCGCACCAAAGACGTTCGCCAGGAAGGTTCACTTTCTTTAACCGACCGCTCCGGAGACTTTGCCGCTTTACAAGACCAGGCAGTTTCGGGACTGGCGCGTCTTATGCACGTTGAGGTGCCTGCCCTGGCGCTGCATGCTGCCGAAGGCTCGGCGGCTCCGGCAGCCTACGAGTCTTACCTGAAGGCGCTCGGTTATATGCAGCGCTATGACAAGCCCGGCAATCTTGAACAGGCGATTGCCGCATTGACCTCCGCCGTCAACACCGATTCCCAATTTGCGCTCGGGTACGCTGGGTTGGGTGAGGCCTACCGGCTGAAATACCAGGCAGACAAAAACCCTAAATGGAACGAGCAGGCCCTCGCCAATGGCGCCAGAGCCGCAGCCTTAAACGAGCGCCTGCCGAGCGTCTACGTCACGCTCGGGCGCATCCACGACTCCACCGGAAAAAACGACCTCGCGGTGGCTGAATTCCAGCGCGCCCTTGAACTCGACCCTCGCAACGCCGACGCGCTCACTGGGATGGCCTCTTCTTATGAGCACGCCGGCCGCCCCACCGACGCTGAGCTTGCCTTTCAGAAAGCCATTGCCCTCCGCCCGGATTATTGGGATGGATATAACAGTCTCGGAAATTTCTACGATCGCCAGGGAAAATATGACGCCGCCGCCGCTCAACTTCAGCACGCCATCCGGTTAACCCCTGACAACGCCATCGCCTACTCGAATCTCGCCGCAGCCTATCTCGATTCCGGAGATCCCAAAAAGTTCCCCCAAGCTGAGACCGCCCTCAAGAAATCTATTGAACTGAGCCCCAGCTATGGCGCCTATGCCAACCTCGGATTTCTGTATGAGTCCCAGCAACGCTACGCCGAGGCAGCAGTGGCGACCCAGAGGGCGCTTCAGTTCAATGACAAGGATTTCATTGTCTGGGCCAATCTGGTGGTAGCTTACGAAGGCCTCAATGACCCCACAAAGGCGGCCGCCGCCCGCGAGCGGGAGCAGCCTCTGCTCGAGCAGGCAGTGCAATCGAATCCACGGGATGCCGCAGCATTATCCCGTCTCGCGCTTCTCTACGCAGAAAAGAAACTGCGTGACCGAGCCCTGCCCCGGGTCCAAACCGCCCTCGCCCTTGCCCCCGACGATCCCGATGTTCTCGAAAACGTCGGCGAAACGTTCGAAACTTTAGGAGACCGGGCTCAAGCCATTCAATACGTTGAAAAAAGTTTGGATAAGGGGTATTCGCTGAACTCGCTGCAAACCGACCCCGCGTTAAAAGGTCTGCTGTCCGATCCTAACTTCCGGCCCAAAACCAAATAACCGACCCGAAAAGGAGAAATAAAATGGCTACTGCGAGGAAACTTCCAGATTTAGCAAATGTAATCACGATCAATGCAAGCGGGGCTGCTCAGCCCGCCACCACTATCGGCAACAGTGACTCGATTTCATTTCACAACGCCGCCCCGAACGCCATAAAGATCACTTTCACCAACAGCAACGGAACCGTTTTCAACGACATCCCATCCATCGGTGTAGGACAAACGAGCGCGGCCCAGAATCCGCAGCAAATCAACCAGACAGTCAATTACTCGGTGACAAATCTCTCGTCTCAAGGCGTTCAAGGTCCCTACGCCATTGAGGTTGGCAGCGGCCCGCTGCGAGTCAACATTGTTAATGGAAACGCTACCCCCGCTAGCATGGCGACGGTTGAAATTCCCCAGGGCGGGCAGGTCGACCTTTATTGTGACAATGCCTACACGAACTTCGGATGGACAACTGCCAATGTGTTCACACCTACGATCGGCAGTCTCGCCAGGGGCTCGAACCCGCAAACAGTAAAGCCCGGGAATCAAGTGAACATTAACGCTTACACCATTAGCACTAGCCTGTCAGCGACCCAAGGCCGGGGCACGGTCAAAATCAACTCCTAGGTTTATAGGAAGTCTGAAGCATCTTTGATTTCCGACATCGAGCCATCTCAGGTAAGTTGCCTGCCTGAGTTGGCGTGATGTGGGAGTCTGCGCCTCGTGCGGTAACGTGATTTGCACCGGCTAACGCGACGCTTTTCTCGCGATTCCCCGAAGTTTACGCCATCGTCTTCGACGTCTCCGGGCCCCTCCGCGGTCATTCGAGTGGCTTACGTCCGTAACTTGTCATGATTAGAGACACCTAATTACGCTGGTAACGGATACCTGGCCGAATGTCGAAGAGGAAGATGTTTTCCCTCTGGTAAGGCGTCGGTCCACGACCATTTTCGATCCCCTGTTTGGTCCCGCTGCAGGCACGTATGGGCCAACCACAGCAGCCTCGCGGGCAGGAGAGCACGTTATAAAGATGGTCGATCAGCCAAAAACCTGGCGCGAGATGTCGGTTCCGGGGCAGGCCTTCTTCAGCCTTATAGTCGCGGCAGGACTGGGAGTCCTTGTTTACGCGGCGTTGCATTGGTCCAGCCAGGAACCCCGCCAGGCCGGCTGCTATCTGCTGCTGGCCATTCTGGCATCGCGGACGAAGGTAAAGCTTCCTGGAATCGCAACCGCTACGTCCGCGAGTTTCCTGGTTATCTTGCCAGCCATTGTGGAACTAGGATTACCGGAGGCGCTGGTTATCGGGTGCGCTGCGGCACTCGTGCAATTGTTCCACAAGGTCCGTCCGGGGTTTGTCGAAATCGCGTTCAATGTAGGCGCCACCGCAGTCGCGGTTACGATTACCGGGCGCGCGTATGAGCTGTTGGTTTATCACAGTCGCCCGGCGAGTTCGGTTTTGTCTCTAGTTGGAGTCGCCGCCACTTATCTTATTGCCAGCACTATTCCCGTAGCCATCATCATTTCCCTCAACGACAATGAGTCCCTGACACACGCCTGGTCGGAGCGATACCTCTGGATGTTTCCCTACTACCTTCTGGGAACGGGCTTGGGCGCCACCTCAAAATGGTTAGATAGCGAGGTCAGTTGGCTGGTGTCAGTGCTGCTGCTGCTGGTCGTTTACCTCGTGTACCGCTCTTACGGACTCTATCTGGGCCGGCTGGAGGTGGAAGAGAGTCACGCCGAGCAGATGGCGAACCTGCATCTGCGCACCATTGAGGTCCTGGCCCTCGCCATTGAGGCCAAAGACCAGAACACTCATGCTCACCTGCAACGGGTTGGCATCTACGCGATGGAGATCGCAAAGGAATTAAAAGTCAGCCCCGAGGAATTGAAGGCGTTGCAAGCCGCGGCATTGTTGCACGATATTGGAAAGCTGGCGGTTCCGGAGCACATTGTCTCCAAGCCCGGGCGACTTACGCCTGAAGAATTCGAAAGAATGAAGATCCATCCGGTCGTCGGGGCCGAACTCTTGGAGAAAGTTGAGTTCCCGTACCCGGTCGTGCCTATCGTTCGCGCCCATCACGAAAAGTGGGACGGCTCCGGATATCCTTACGGCCTGAAAAAGGAAGAAATCCCCATCGGCGCCCGGATTCTTTCTGCCGTGGATTTTCTCGACGCCTTGGCCTCGGATAGGCAGTATCGTCGCGCCCTGCCCCTCGATGAAGTGTTGAACAAGCTATCGGCCGAGTCGGAAAAGTCTTTCGACCCTCAGGTGGTAAAAGTCCTGCTCCGCCGCAGTAAGCAATTGGAAAAACTTGTGCAGAAGAGCGCTTCCAAGAAGCCGCAAGTGCAGCTGCCCAGCGACACGCGGATTGGAGAGGCGGCGGCTCCGGCAAGTGGCTTTGAGCGCTCCTCGCAAAGCAAGCGGCCGCCGATGAGCGAAGCCACTTTCCTTGATTCCGTCGCCGCTGCAAAGCAGGAAGTGCAAATATTATTTGAAATGAGTCAGCAGCTGGGAACCTCCTTGAGCCTGGATGACACCCTTTCCGTGTTTGCGTCCAAGGTACGGCGGCTGATTCCCTACGATTCCATCGTTATTTATGTCCGCAATGATGATGTATTGATTCCTAAACATGTAAGCGGAGAAAATTTCAGGGTATTTTCCGGCCTGAGAATTCCGTTGGGCGAAGGTGTCTCAGGCTGGGTAGCGGAAAACAAAAAGCCGATGCTGAACGGCAATCCTAATGTCGAGCCCGGTTATATGAACGAACCGGGCAAATTTGCCACGTTGAGCTCTGCGCTATCGGTCCCTTTGGAAGGACTGGACGGCGTGGCTGGTGTGGTCACCCTGTATGCGGCCGACAGAGATGCGTTCGCCACCGACCATTTGCGCATTCTGTTAGCCGTCAGCTCTAAGATGGCGCTCGCCATTGAGAATGCGCTGAAGTATGAACAGGCGGAGAGTTCGGCTACCACGGACTACCTTACCGGCTTGCCCAACGCACGCTCGATGTTCCTGCAACTTGGCCGTGATCTGGCGCGCGCGAAGCGCCGGAAAAGTTCGCTGACGGTGATGGTGTGCGACCTTGATGGATTCAAGCAGGTCAATGACCGCTTTGGCCACCTCGAAGGAAACCGCGTCCTGCAGTTGTTCGCGAAGCGGCTTAAGGAACGCAGCCGGGAATACGATTACGTGGCACGCCTCGGTGGTGACGAGTTTGTAGTGATCGTGCCCGATCTGCCGCCGGAGTCGGAAAACGCCAAGATCAATCAGCTGCGGGAGATGGCACGCCAGGCAGGAAATGAGATCTGCGGCGAGGACTTGCTATCCGTCAGTGTCGGCAAAGCGATCTATCCCGATGACGCCGAGGACATGGACAAACTGCTGGCCGAAGCAGACCGCCGCATGTACGCCGAAAAGCAACACCGCTCGGGGAAGAAAAATCTCCGGGCGTATCCGCGCCTCTCGTGCTGCGTGACCGTTGAACTGGAGCATGCGGGGAGCGAGACTCCGGTAATAGGCAAGCTGGCCAATATCAGCTCCGGTGGCTGCTACGTGGAGACCGGCGAGATTCTGGCTTCCACCACGAAATTAGTCCTGACATTCTCAGGAGACGACGGCGGCAGGCTGCTGATTGGCGGCACCGTCGTCCGAAATAATCTCGGCACTGGATTTGGTGTGAAGTTTCGCGATGTGAGCCCGGAGGACCGAGAGCGCGTGAAACGAATCCTCGGGGTTGTTGAGGGTGAATTAACTGCGGCGCACAGTGGACAAGAATATCTGAAGGGATTGGGCTCGCGAACCATAGCCGCCACCCGGGGTTTTTTGGGCGCACTAACCGGTCAAAGTAAAGGGTAAATTTACGGCTCGATTTTAAGTGTGGCTCCCGAACCGCTGGCAGAATCGGGACTGATCCACACTGTGACTTCCGCGGGCTCGGCTGCGAATTGGTCGCGGTCATTCCAGATTGCGAAATCCTCAGGCTTCATCTCAAATGTTACTTTTTTTGTTTCACCGGGCGCGAGAGCGACGCGCTGAAATCCCTTCAAAGCGCGGACCGGTTCCGCAACGCTTGTTCCCCGAAGCTGAATGTAGAGCTGTACGACTTCATCTCCGGCACGCGTGCCGGTGTTTGTAACCTCGGCCTGCGCTGTCAGCGCCGCAACCGCACCAGCCTTCAACCTCTTATTCAGTGACGCGGCGCTCAATCGTTGCGTGCTGGTAATAGTGGCTCCGTAAGCGAAGCTGGTGTAGGAGACGCCGTAGCCAAAAGGAAATTGAGGGCTGTTCTGTTCATCGATATATCGCGACACGTACTTGGACACAACGTCCGTCGGCGGATGGGTGAGATCGACGGTGCCGGGGGGACGGCCAGTGTTTAGAGAGTTGTAATAAAGGGGTTCTTGTCCCACGCTGCGCGGCCAACTGACGGTTAAACGGCCGCCCGGATTCACATCGCCGAAAAGGGTGCGGGTCAGCGCAGGACCACTCGCGATTCCAGGAAACCATGCGGCCAACACTGCGGGCACATGGTCGAAGGCCCAGGGCAGAGTCAAAGGCCTTCCACTGAATAAAATCAGCACTACTGGCTTGCCGGTGTGAACAATCGCTTCCAGCAGTTCCTGCTGCCTCCCGGGAAGTCCGAGGTACGCACGAGACGCCGCTTCCCCGCTCATTTCCGGGCTCTCCCCCAGTGTCAGTACCACCAGATCAGCCCTCTGAGCACCCGCCACCGCCGCGGCAATATCCGCGTCGTTCCCGTCAAGAATGCCCACCCCTTTAAAGCTTGACACGTGCCCTGCGCCAAGCCGTTGCTCTAACGCCGCAGGTAATGAAACCCGGGGTCCAGTCCCGGGCGGCGCGCCGTTCGGATACGAAGGATCGTTGGCCAGCGGCCCGATTACAGCAAGATTTTGGATCCCGCTTGCCAACGGAAGCAAAGGCTTGCCGCCGGGTCCATTCGCGTTCTTGAGCAACACAAAGGACCGCTCCGCCGCCAGCTGCGCGAGCGCGATGCTGTCTGGGTGGTAAAGCGCTTTCGCAGCGTCTTCCTCGTTTACAAAAGGATGATCGAACAAACCCAGAGCAAGCTTAAGCCGAAGCGCGTGGCGCACCGCCTCGTCCAGTTCAGCTACTGTCGCCTCCTTGACGCTGATCAAGTGTTGCAAGTGGTCATGATAGGCGCTGCTGACCATATCCATATCGACCCCCGCGAGAAAGGCCTTACGCGCGGCAGTGGCGTTGTCAACGGCGATGCCGTGTGGAACGAGTTCGCCGATAGCCTCCCAGTCACTTACCACCAGTCCGCGGAACCCCCACTCTCTTCTGAGGACCTGCGTCAGCGTAAAAGAATTGGCGGTGGCGGGCACTGCGTCTAAGGAGTTGAACGCGCTCATTAGCGATGCGGCGCCGGCCTGAACAGCCGCGTGAAATGGCGGCAGGTAGAACTGGCGCAAGGTATGTTCGGAGATTTCGGTAGTGTTGTAATCGCGTCCGCCTTCGGCCGCGCCGTACCCGACATAGTGTTTGGCGCAGGCAGCGATGCTGTCAGGCGCGTCCAGCCGCGCACCCTGATAGCCTCGTACGTAAGCCGCGGCCATCGCCGAGCCAAGAAACGGATCTTCCCCTGCACCCTCCGCTATGCGGCCCCAGCGTGCGTCGCGCGCGATGTCAACCATCGGAGAAAACGTCCAGCGGATGCCGTCGGCGGAAGCCTCCATGGCCGCAACCCGGGAAGCCTTCTCCACGATGGACGGGTCCCAAGTCGAGGCCAGCGCCAGGGGAATCGGAAACTCGGTCTTGAATCCGTGGATAACGTCGAGCCCGAACAGGATGGGGATGTGCAGCCGCGATTTCTCCACCGCAATCCGCTGATAGCTGTTGATCTGGTGCGGATCGTTAACGTTGAGCAGGGCCCCGATCTCGCCCCGGGCAATCATGGTTTCGTAGTCGGTCCTGCCCGTTCCCGGCCCGGTGGCCTGGCCGGCAGAATACTGCACCAACTGTCCAACTTTTTCCGCCACTGTCATGCGCTTCAGAATTGATTCCACCCGCACGTCGAGCCTAGGGTCAGCAATCCCAAGGCTGGTATCAGCGATTCCGGCGAGTGGGGCCTGCGCCGGGGGTTTGGAGGGCGACTGGGCAAGACTTGCGCAGCTTAGGATGACGCCAATAGCGCTGAGGGCGACCGCGCGGGACATGCCGCTAAAGTGGGCATGATTTTTCGTACGTGGCCGGCGATGGGCGTGGAGAATGCCGAAGAGAAGTGGAATCATCGACTAATCGG
>JAFAWN010000439.1 GCA_019241735.1 Terriglobales bacterium | reverse complement strand
AGAATTAGGGCTAAAACCAGTCGCGTGCCAACCGTGTAGAAGAGTAGTCTCATGAAGTTCTCGGAGATCGCGAACGGCTGGAAGAAATCGATCAAAACGGGAAACCTATTAGCGCGATACACTCAGAACACAGGAATTGACTCCGCTCTCGCCTGACCTGATCCCCTCTTTCCGCACAAAACTGAGTATGATCTCAGCGAAGGAAAGGGGAAGGATGGCATATCGAAGTGAAGTGCCCGGTTTACTGTACCAATTCGAGTGTTAGCGGGCCATTATTCGAGTAGCTCCAGCGCTTTGTTGAGCTGGCCGTCAAAAGTAGGGAGTGGGTCGCAGCACTCCGCTCAATGAATTCTTTGCAGAAGGAAATGCCCGATACCGCCTCAGCCGCTGCGTGCGGCTGAGCGATAGGGGCGGGCTTCGCCTGGGTCTGGTTGGCTGTTTCCCCTTCCTCGGAGGTAGCGGGTCTTGGGCTGATTGCTCCGAGAATCACTGCCGCCGTGCGCTGCACCACTTCCAAGCTCTCGGCCAGCAGCTTGGCATCCCCGTTCCAAAGCTGGATATAGTCGGCAGACGCGCTTCCGGTTTGAAGTCCAATGGACTGGCAAACGACGAAGGCCACGGCCTCGGCTTCGGTCTCGCGTACTTGTTTGGTGGTAAGGGTTCGCCGTTCACTGCGATGCAACATCTCATGCGCCATTTCATGCACGAGGGTTGAAAACTCCTCGGCCGGCTGCAGTCTACTCGGTCAACTCTCACCTGACTCCAGAGCCGTCACCATAGGCCGTCCTGTGAGATGAAGTCTTCAGTCGGACAAAGCTTCTGCCGCTTCCGGGTGCAACGTCTGCTGAGATTCGTCAACGGCTTTCGACGTCACCTGCGCGCCGGTGACCAAAACCACTGCCGCAACCACGATCGCGCTTCCGGCAAGCATGTAAGCATCCACCCGCTCATGCAGGATTAGCCATCCCAGGAAAACGGCCACCACCGGATTGACATAAGCGTAAGTGGAAACCTTCGCAGTCGGTACATGGTTGAGCAGCCAGATGTAAGCCGTATAACCGACCCAGGATCCGAAAATGATCAGATAGACGACGGCGCTGACCCCTCGAGTGGTCCATACAGTGCGCGAAAAATCCCCCAGGAACGCGGCCAAGATTAAGCTTGCCGCGCCTGCGGCGATCATCTGCCAAGCTGTCGCCGAAAATGGATCCACCGCGGAAGACTTCCATCGCTTCGCCAGTACGGACCCGAGCGCCCAACTGAAGGCGCCGCCAAGAAGGCTAAGGGAGGCCCAGAGTTCCGTACGTCCGAACGACGTCGTGGAAGTGAGCTGCGGCCACAATAGAACGAGCAACCCCGCTAACCCCAGACCGATACCGGCTTTACCGCGCGCCGGAACGCGGTGGCGGCCAATCAGCAGTGAATCCAGCAGCAGGAACCATAGCGGCACAACCGCGACAATTAGCGCCGCCAATCCAGATGCGAGATGAGTTTCTGCATAAGCCAGCGTGAGGTTGCCACCCACCAGCAGCAGCAAACCAACCGCACACATTCGAACTATCTGCTGACGGTCATAAAAGATCTGCCGTCCTCGAATTCCGCAGAAGGCCAGCATGAAAATGCCGGCCGTAAAAAACCTTATGCCGCACATAACGGTCGGCAGAATGCGCTCCACCGCCACGTCAATGGCCAGATACGTAGAGCCCCAGAAGAAATAAACCAGGCCGAATGCGACGATTACCGCGTACCGTGACTCGCGTTTCTCGGGGATTGCCATTGTTGCGCCAACAACCGTAGCGGTATTTAAGGATAGACGAGCATGCCCGCGGTCAGGATTCGGGGAATTTTCAGCAAGAGCAGCGGCTTTCAGGTTCTCTCGGCGCGGATATTTGCCACCCTAAACCCTGCTTCACCATGACAGCTAACGGCTTATCCTTCAATATATCTTTTAGCAATAGAGAGTCCCACCTTAAATATGTTCCACGTGGAACATTGTGCGCTGTCCGGCGGCCCCGAAGGCCATGACCCGCGGGAACCTGTCAGCCCCGCCGCTTCACTCTTAAACTGAATTTTCCCCCAAGAAAGTGTTCCAGCGGCCGGGCTTTGTTTATCCCTTCCAGCGGAAGGCATCGGGCTGCGGCAGGCCGATGTGAGCCAGCACCCGGTTGGCAAATTCGCTTGCCATTCCGTCGATGCTCGCAGGATGGGCATAAAAAGCCGGGACCAAAGGAAAAATCGTCGCGCCGGCATCAGCAGCGCGGTACATGTTGCGGATATGAATTTTGTTCAGCGGAGCTTCGCGGACGCAAAGCACCAGCGGGCGCTTCTCTTTCAGGCAGACGTCGGCAGCACGCTCGATCAATCGCGAAGCAATGCCGTTTGCGATACGCGCCAGAGTTCCCATGCTGCACGGAATGATGATCATCGCATCCGCCGGATAAGAGCCGCTGGCGACGTTCGCGGCAATATCGGCATTCGCCTGCTGGTGAATCTTGCGCGATGCGGCGCCGAGGATTTGGCGCACGAGGTTGCTTCGGCCGCGCAGTCCGAGTTCTTCCGCCATCACCCGCAAGCCGCTGTCAGAAGCGATGAAATTTACAGTCTGCACCCGCTGGTCCGCGTCAACGGCGAACAGCAGTTGTTTGAGGAAAAGGGACCCGCTGGCGCCCGTGGTCGCCACCGTCAGATTGGACGGCAATTGAATCGGCAAATCCGCCTCCGCCCGGCATGCAGCTTACGAACTCCGGGCTTTGAGCATAGGGAGCATCGCGAGAGCAAGTCAAGATGCCGCGCAAAAGAAAGCTAAGCCGGGGAAAGATTGCGGCGAAGAACCGCACCCTTAGGTCGCGACGCAATGCCGCCCAGTTGCACGGTCTGGCAGGGGTGGAACGGGAAATACGCGCTGTCGATTCGAGCGCTCGCAAGAAATACATTCAGGAGTTTACTCGCGCATTTCGGTCCTATCAATCGGTCATTGAGCCTCAAGAAATGACTGCCGCAGTTTCTGAGGCGGACATTCTTCTTATTGGCGATTACCATGCACTGCCTTCGGCCCAGCGCTTTGCCTCCGCCCTCTTGGAACAGCGCGCGCAGCCCGGAGACCGGCCTCTGGTGCTTGGCGTCGAGCCGATTTTCTCCCGCGATCAGCACATTCTTGACGAATGGTGGCGTCGCGAGATCAACGATGAAGAGCTCCGGCGGCGAGTGCGGTTTGATCTCGATTGGGGATATGAGTGGGGCCCGTTTCATGAATTGCTGATGAGCGCGCGCGAGCATGCGGAAGGAATCTATGCGCTGGATTGCTCTCCGCGGGACGATCTACGCAAAATCGCGGCGCGCGACCGCCATGCCGCCCACAAGATTGGAGAAATTCGGAAGAAGCATCCGAATGCAGTCATCATGGTGCTGTTCGGCGAATCTCATATGGCGCCGCAGCACCTGCCGGCATTATTGCGCATGCACCATGGCGGGGAACGCATGCTGACACTGCTACAAAACGTCGATCCGCTTTATTGGCGCGCGGCCGGCGAACCCGAGCACGTGGAGGCGGTGCGGGTGGACCGCGACGTGTTTTGTGTGTTCAATTCCACTCCGCTGGAAAAATATGAGAATTACCGCTTATGCCTCCGTCGCTGGAGCCGCGAGGACCACAGCAGTGCAGACCTTGCTCCCACCATTTATAACCTGATCGGCTGTCTGCTGCGCTTCTTGAACGTTAATTGCTACTCCGCACACAACGGCACCCAGCCTAAGTTCCTGGTGGATCTGCTGCCGGAGGTGTACAGCGGCTTCAGCGACGCGGAACTTCTGGACCGGCTGTCGCGCAAAGGCGTAACCAGGGAGATGCAAGAGCTTGTTCTAGGCCGCATCGAAGAGCGCGGTGGCGCTTATTTGCCCGAACTGAATATTTTCTGCATACGAGACTTTCACATGGCGCACGCCGCCGAAGATGCCGCCACCTTCGTTCATCACGCGTGCCGCGGGCTTCCGTTTTGCAATCAGCCGGAGGCCAACGGCGACGAGCAACCGCCCAACCACTTTTATGAGCGGGTGGTCGAGAATGCGATTGCCCACTTCGGCGCGAGGGTTTTGTGTCCATCGCGCGGCGGAGCAAATGGTCATTCCGCATCCGAAAAGCGCCCCCGCCCTGAGTTCGCTGTCTCGAATGGCCGGTATTGCGCAGCCTCCAAAACGCGCGTCATACGGCGGAGAGCGAAGCGTAAGAATGGGTCCGAGGCTGACGCCCGCGAAGTCGGCAACACAGTAGGAAACATTCTCTACGGCCGATATCTTGGCGGTCAGGTCACGCGTCCTGAGTTACGGACCTGGTTTACGGCGCCTCTGGAGAAGATGCCGGGGCTCGCCACCGAAATCATGCTGGAAATCGTCGGGCCTGAGAGCGATCTGCGGCGACCGCAGGCAAAGTTTCTCCGGCGCAGGTAATAGTTCAAGACGCGGGCGGAATTACGAACCGTCGTCTGCGAAGCGCTATTCCGCAGAAGTTTCTCAAGGACTTCCCGAGCCTTTCGCACGAGCTTCTTCAGTTTTCCTCGATGCCTGCATCGCCGATTGCTCAATCCAGGTCCGCAACACCTGAGGGATGCTACGCTATTGCAACCCAAACGTGAACGCCGAATCCATACGTAAAGTTTTCGAGCAGGTCCGCAAAGGCAAGCTTACGCCCGACGAGGCGGTGGAACGTCTGCGGCATTTGCCCTTTGAAGATCTGGGATTTGCGAAGGTTGATCATCACCGCCAGCTCCGAGTGGGGATGCCGGAGGTGATTTTTGGTTTGGGAAAAACGCCGCCGCAGCTCGCCGGCATTTTTGCGCGACTGGAAAAACACGGCGGGAACATTCTGTGCACGCGCGCGGACACCAAACAATTCGCAGCGGTCAAGAAACAATCTCGCCGCGCCGAGTATCGCCAGGAAGCGCGAGCGATCGTGCTGCAACGCCAGAAAAAGAAATTCGGCAAGGGCGTGATTGCGGTGGTTTCCGCAGGCACCAGCGATATTCCCGTCGCCGAGGAGGCGGTGGTCACGGCCGAGATCATGGGCAACGACGTGGAGCGTTTGTACGATGTTGGGGTGGCAGGCATTCACCGGCTGCTTGCCAATCGCACATCACTCACTCGCGCGCGCGTAGTGATTGTATGCGCGGGCATGGAAGGCGCACTACCAAGTGTAGTTGGCGGGCTGGTTGGCGTTCCTGTGATCGCGGTCCCGACCAGCATAGGCTACGGGGCTTCGTTCAAGGGAGTAGCGGCGCTTTTAGGGATGATGAATTCATGCGCATCGAATGTCAGCGTGGTCAATATCGACAACGGATTTGGCGCAGGGTTTGTGGCGTCCCTGATTAACCGGCTTTAGCGCCGGCGGCCTCGAGGGGCGTCCGCGCCACAGCGACGAAATCCCCAATCAAAGGCGGCGCGCAGCTCAAGGTCCCTTGGCTTCGGTCAGGATGACAGAGTTCTTGAGCCAACAAAAAGGCGCAGCCTTTTAAGCCGCGCCTTTGTCCAATCGCGAACTGAATTTTAGGAATGTTTCGCCACTTCCAGATTGTTCTGGACGCTGAACACTCCAAAGACTTCGTTCGCGCGAATTCCGGCAATGTTCTTCTGCATCGCGTTATTAACCACACCGTATAACGTCAGGTGGCCGTTATCCACGACGATCCGGATGGGCAGTGCGGGATCAGTTCCGTAACCGCTCAACACCGGGTCGCGGTAGATGGCGCGCAGAGCCTGAATTCGGATGGTATCGTCGAAAGTCGAAACCGGAGAGACTTTGATGTTGTTGACGACATCTTTGACTCCCGGCATCGTATTGGCAATGGCGAGCGCTGAATCGCGATCTAATTCCGTGCGGGTCTCACCGTTCAGCGTCGCGACGCCGTTCTGCACCGATGCGGTGACGAAGTTGAATTCGTTATCGTATCCAATGCGATCGTAGAACAGCTTGCGATCGAGACTGGCTGCCAGTTGCTGATCGGTGACATTCTTGCCCTCGACGGCGATCAGGTTCCGCACTCCTTCGACGCCCGCCAGCTTCCTGACGTGCTTCGCTGCGTCCAGCTTCTGCTGATAAAGATCGACCGTTCCGGTGAGGGAAACGATGCCGTCCTCAACCGATGCCTTGACATTGTGGAATTGCTTCTTCCCATCGAGCTTGTGCTCGACCCGGCTCTCAATGGCCGCGTTATTGCGGGATGCTGCCGGCGTTTGAGCTGACAATGTGACGCCGAGCAAAGCAATAGCGGACAGAGCGCTTAGCATTTTAAGAATTTTCGTCATGTGCTTCTCCTTGATTAACCAGTTAGTTAATTAGTTAGATGCGTGGTTTCGGGAGAAGGATGCTGGCGCTAAGTGGCCATAGCCTCAAGGGATAGTCCCAGCGATTGCCGCGAGCATTCCCACTGACTGAGGCAGGACGTCGGTCGCTCGCACGCGTTACACTACGGTGCGAAACCCGATTCCCCATTGAGCGGAGGGAAAAATGAATTACGGTCATGTAAATCAAGGCTGGGGAGTTGCGGTTTTACGTGTCGCCGTGGGAGCGGTTTTTCTCATGCATGGATGGCAGAAGATTTTTGTTTTTGGCTTCCCCCGAATGGTGGGAATGATGGGACACATGGGTGTCCCAGTGCCCGGAGTTTCCGGCTACGTGGTTTCGCTGGTCGAATTTCTTGGCGGTATAGCGTTAATCCTAGGATTGGGGACGCGCGTCGCAGCGTTACTTCTGGCGATTGATATGGCGGGGGCAATGATTTTCGTCCATCTGAAAAACGGGTTTTTTCTGCCCACCGGTTATGAGTTTGCGTTGACATTGTTCGCCGCGTCTATTTGCCTGGCGCTCTCCGGGCCCGGCGCGGCCGCGCTGGATGGAATGCTCGGGAGGAACCCCAGATTCGAACGCAGCCGAGTTTCCCGGACGCGCTGAGAGTTATCCCACTGCTTCTAAGATCGCGGAAGCTAGTGCTTGAAACAGCTTTGAAAGTTCAGCTATCGCTTTGCGACAGGGCCCCGTTTTTCTACAGCTAGAAAGTTCCCTGATCAACGCCGCTTCTTCTTCGTGGCTTTCGATCGGGGATGGTCCTGCTTTGCATCAGATTTCGATGGGAGATGACCTTGCTTAAACACTCTGGCGAAGATCTGGTCGATGTGCCGCAGTTGCCGCTTGAGATCAAAAGCGCGCTCGATTTTATTCCGGGGCACATGTTTGGTAATTTCCTTGTCATTCAATATCAACTGCCGGAAATCCAGTCCGCCTTTCCAGGCGTTCATGGCGTGAGTTTGGACGAGCCGGTAGGCGTCCTCGCGTAAGACTCCCTGCTCAACCAGATCGAGCAGCAATTGTCCGCTGAACACCAGGCCCGAAGTACTTTCCAGATTCGCCTTCATGCGCTCGGGATAGACCATTAATTTATCCAACAGGCCGGTGGTTTTGGCCAGCATGTAGTCGATAAGCGTGGTGGAGTCAGGAAGGATGATGCGCTCAACCGAAGAGTGCGATATGTCCCGCTCATGCCAGAGGGCCACGTTTTCGAGCGCCGCCTGCGAGTTCGAGCGGACCACGCGCGCCAGGCCGCTGATTTGTTCGGAGGTGACGGGGTTGCGCTTATGGGGCATGGCGGAGGAGCCCTTTTGTTTTTCGCTGAAATATTCCTCAGCCTCGCGGACTTCGGTGCGCTGGAGATGGCGGATTTCGGTGGCGATCTTATCCAGGGTGGAAGCGATCACGGCCAGGGTAGCCAGATAATATGCATGGCGATCGCGCTGGATGACTTGAGAAGAAATTGGGGCCGCCGTCAACCCCAGGCGGGCGCAAATTTTTTCTTCCAGCTCCGGAGTAAGGTGAGCAAAAGTGCCGACCGCGCCGGAAAGTTTGCCAACCCGCATCTCTTCCGCGGCGCGATCGAAGCGAGCAATGTTGCGCTGTACCTCTGCATACCAGTTAGCCAGCTTGAAACCGAACGTGACTGGCTCGGCATGCACTCCGTGCGTACGTCCCACCATGACCGTGTCTTTGAACTCCCAGGCGCGGCGCTCGAGGACCTCCGCCAAACGTTGCAAATCGGCGGCGATGATTTCCGAAGCCTGCGCAACCAGCATGGCCTGCGCGGTATCCACGACATCATTTGAGGTAAGGCCATAGTGGAACCAGCGCGAAGCAGGGCCGACAATCTCAGCGACCGCGGTGGTAAAGGCGATAACGTCGTGACGGACCTCGGCCTCGATTTCGTGTATGCGCTCGAGTTTGAAATCGGCGCGCTCGCGGATGGCTTTGGCCGCGTCCTGAGGGACCCAGCCGGCTTCAGCCAGGGTGGTGGTAGCGGCAACTTCAACTGCCAGCCAGCTGCGGAAGCGATTTTCATCGCTCCAGATTCGGCCCATTTCTGGTCGGGTATATCGTGGAATCATATTGTGGTTATGGAGATCGCTCGTTTGTATTCAAGAAGACCCAAGATTCTAAACGGACTCGGGAGAAGTTACCAATACGCGGGCAGTGGCGACGTGATGGCGCGAGGATAGAATGGATAATAGCGCGGGCGAAAAGAAAGTTCGCGCCGGTTAATTAATTTTAGAGGCGCGCTTCTGAGGCTTGTTTTCAGCAGCCAGTATTAACGGCTTTAATGCCTGAACGGAAATCCCAAGGGTGCCTCCAGAGAAGCCGTCGATGTAGGCAGCGTTGATTCCGATGACCTCGCCTCTGGAATTGAAGACCGGGCCGCCACTGCCTCCGTGCGCGGTAGGCGCGTCGTAGATGAGCTTGTCGGCGACCACATCGCCGAGATGTCCGCAGGTCGCTGATGGGCGGATGAGGGAGAGCGCTGCCAGCTCATTCGCGGCGCCCTGATCGTCGTGACGAAACGCGAGGCGCTCGTAAACCGCAGGGGGAGATTTTGCCAGCATCCCCAGAATTCCCATGGGATAGCCAACCACGGCGACCAGTTCCCCGGGCGCGGATGATTTTTCGGCGAGCGGCAGGGGGCGGAGGCGGTGAACAGCTATCAGATCTTCGATGCGGAGGACGGCCAAATCTCCCTGCGCGGACAAGATGGCGGGGGTGATGTTAACCGGCGCAGAAAGGCCGGGGAAAAATGCAATCAGTTTCTCCAGCTCGGGCGCGGCGCCTTTCTTGATCAGCAGAGATGACTCAGGATCTTCGTACCAGGGCTCGGCGACGTGGCGATTGGTGGCAAGGAGCCCGTCGGCAACCACAAAGCCAGTGCCGGAGATACGGGCGCGCAGGGAGGGCTTTTCGCCGGGAAAACTTACCCGGTAGATTCCCAGGATGTAGCAAATTGAGTTGCGGTAATGGTTGAGCACCATCGCAGGCATATCCTGCTCTTGCCTGAGCTCGTCAACCTGACGCGTAAGCTGGCTTACTTGCGATTTGAGGTTGGCATCGGGATGCGGCGCGTAATAGTAGATGACGGCGCCGGTAATGAGCAGCAAGAGTACGCCGAGCGCGGCCTGAATCCAGCGCGGGCGCAGAACTTCTTCCTGTTGGAAAAATTCGTCGGACATAGCAAGCCGATCCGCCTGCTGGTGAGAAAATGGGGCATCCCAGCGGAAACGCGATCCCCTTATTGTCCGGTGCCGGCGTGGCGGTGCCTACAGTACGGAAGGCGATGTACAAGCGGGCGAGATCGCGGAAAAGCCGCCAGAATCAAGGCTTTGCGATGCCGAGGCGCCGGGACATTTCCTCGTAAAGGAAGCCCTCGCCGGGGCTGTAAGGCTGCACCCATTCCCCATCAATGACGAATTGCGGGATCGCGCGCTTACCGGTGCGCTTGACGACCTCGTCGGCTGCGCCGGGGGTAGTCTCGATGTCAATTTCCTTGAAGGAGAGGTTGTGCTCCTGCAAAAAGCGTTTGGCGGTCCGGCAATCGGGGCACCAGAAGGCGGAATAAACGGTGATTTCCATAGGAGTGCTTGGATGATAGCCGGGCTTCTAACGCACGGTGAAATGTAAAATTTTTAGTATTGCGGCAGCGAGACGCCAAGGGGGCGGACGCTACTTTCGTTGACAAGCTGTAATATACCATGATATATATCATTATATGCGCAGGACAGCGAAATTGTTTCAAAACGGACGTAGCCAGGCGGTCCGCCTTCCGGTGGACTTACGATTCGAAGGAACAGAAGTGTATGTTCGCCAAGATCGAGCAACCGGAGACGTCATTTTGTCCCGACGGCCTGAATCGTGGTCTGAATTCTTCGACCTGGTCGACAGCGCAAAGGTTCCTCCAGACTTTCTCGCAGCCCGCAGAGACCCGCCGCCGCAGAAGCGTCAGCTGTTCTGATGCCTACCGTCCGCTACCTGCTCGACACAAACATGGCGAGCTACGTGATTAAAGGGACGGTTGCTCCTGTGCGTGAGAGATTGCTCACGCTACCGATGTCCCAGGTGGGTATCTCGACGGTAACCGAAGCTGAGTTGCGCTTCGGGGTGGCGAAGAAGCCGGAGGCGAAGCATTTGAAGACCGTGGTGGAAGAATTTCTGCTGAGAATTGAGGTTGTACCCTGGGCCTCAGAAGCCGCAAAGCAATACGCTTCGCTGCGCGCAGTACTGAAACGTGAAGGAACTCCTATGGGCAATCTCGATCTAATGATCGCCGCTCAGGCGCTAGCCACAGACGCGATTTTAGTCACGCATGACCAAGTATTCCAGAAGGTGAGGCGCCTAAAAACTGAGGATTGGTGCTAGCTCATCTTGCAGAAATGAAACGCCGCCAGCATTTCGCCGGCGGCGGATAGATGAGCGGTGATTACGGCGCTTACTTGTCGAAGAGCAGCACGCCTTCAGTTTCCTTGGAATCCACGGGACGGTAGAACAGTTTGTTGTCGTCGAGAAAAACCTCGATAAACGCCGGCCGCGTAGATATGGTTCCCTGAATCAAAGCCTCGGACAGCGGGTCTTCGATGTATTTCTGCAGAGCCCGGCGCAGTGGGCGAGCTCCGTAACTGCGATCCCCGAGCGTCTGGCCCAGAATCCATTTCTTAGCTTCGTCGGTCACGGTAACGGTGATCGACTTCTGCGCCAGGTTCTGATTCAGCAGGCTGACCATCAACTCGAGAATCTGGATGAGATCCACTTCGCTCAACGCGCTGAACAGAATAACCTCGTCCAAGCGGTTAAGGAATTCCGGATTGAAGGTGCGCTTGACCTCGTTCTTCACCAGGTCTTCGACCTTCTCCGAAATCATGTCTTCCTTGCTTGACTGGAAGCCAAGCCCTTCGCGGCGCTGCAAATGGCGCGCGCCGATGTTCGAGGTCATGATGATGATCGTATTCTTGAAATCCACCGTGTTGCCCAGGCCGTCGCTGAGTTGTCCGTCTTCAAAAACCTGCAACAGGATGTTAAAGACGTCAGGATGCGCTTTTTCGATTTCATCCAGCAACACGACTGAATAGGGAGCGCGTTTCACCCGTTCGGTAAGCTGGCCGCCCTCTTCGTATCCGACATAGCCCGGGGGCGAGCCGATGAGCTTGGAGACGGAATGCTTCTCCATGAACTCGGACATATCGAAGCGCACCAGCGACTTCTCGCTGCCAAACATAAATTGCGCGAGGGTGCGGGCGACTTCGGTTTTGCCCACGCCGGTGGGGCCAAGGAACAGGAACGAGCCAATGGGCCGGTTAGGGCTTTTCAACCCAGCGCGGGAGCGGCGGATGGCACGCGCCAGCGCCAGTATCGCCTTGTCCTGGGAGATGATGCGCTTGTGCAGCTCTTCTTCGATGCGCAACAGCTTCTGCGATTCCTCTTCCTTAATTGACATGATGGGAACGCCGGTCCAGCGGGAGACCACGTCCTCGATGTCCTCGCGGCCCACCACTCCGGTGGCGGACTCGTCGAGATGATATTTTTCGCGGAGAGCGCGCAGGTTCTCGCGCTCCTTGCGTTCCTCGTCCGAATAAAAACGCGCCTTCTCGAACTCGTGGTTCGCGATGGCGTTTTCCATCCGGTGGACGATGAACTTGATACGCTTCTGCACCTCGGTGATTTCCTCGGGCAGCGACGTCTGCCGCAACTTCACCCGCGCGCCGGCTTCATCGATCAGGTCGATAGCTTTGTCCGGCAGGAAACGGTCCGGGATGTAGCGGTTGGAATGGGAAACGGCGAAAGAAATCGAATCGTCGGTGTAGGTGACCGCATGAAACTTCTCGTAGCGGTCTTTGATTCCGAACAGAATCTTGCTGGCGTCGGCTTCATTCGGAGGCGGAACTTTCACCGCCTGGAAGCGGCGTTCGAGCGACCGGTCCTTTTCGATCGACTTCCGGTATTCGCCCGGGGTGGTTGCGCCGATGCACTGAATTTCGCCGCGGGATAATGCCGGTTTCAGAATGTTGGCGGCATCGAGGGAACCTTCCGCGGATCCGGCGCCGACCAGGGTATGCAACTCATCAATAAAGATGATTGAGTTCTGCGAGTCCATCAACTCTTTCATGATGGTTTTCAGCCGCTCTTCGAACTGGCCGCGATATTTTGTGCCAGCGACAATCAAGGAGAGATCGAGCGCGAGTATCCGTTTGTCCGCCAGAAAAGATGGGACCTCGCCATCGGCAATACGCTGTGCCAGGCCCTCAACAATCGCAGTTTTGCCCACGCCCGGCTCGCCGATGAGCACCGGATTATTTTTAGTGCGGCGGCAGAGAATCTGAACCACGCGCTCCAGCTCGCTTTCGCGCCCGACCAGTGGATCGAGTTGTGTATCCATCGCAGCCTGGGTCAAATCGCGGGAGAACTCGCTGAGCAGGGAAGATTCGCGCTGGCGTTGCGGCGAAGAGGATTTTTCCTGACTGGTACGGGCCAATTCCTCGCGAATGGTTGAGAGACGCAAGCCGCGCTCGTGCAGGATTTCGGCGGCAAAGCATTTTTCTTCGCGCAACAATCCCAACAGCAGATGTTCCGTGCCGATATGTTTGTGCGAGAGCCGCTCAGCTTCCTCGGCAGCGTAGGCAAGCACCCGCTTACATTCATTGCTAAGCGGCAAATCTACAGAGGTGGAGACCTTCTCGCGTATTGTGGTATGTCCCTCGATCTGCTTGCGAATGGATTCAACGGAAGCATGAGAGCGCAAAAAACGGTTGGTAAGGGCCTTGTCTTCGCGCAGAAGTCCCAACAGCAGGTGCTCGGTTTCGATATAGGGAGACCCGAACTGACTGGCTTCGTAGCGGGCGAAGAAGATGACCCGCCTCGCCTTTTCTGTATATCGCTCGAACATATTACGTTCCCCCGAATCCTAACGGCTGAAGTTTGGCCGTACTACGCCACAACTCCTGACCCCCACTGTTCTCGTCACCAAGGTTGCATAGCATTTATACTGCCACCAAAACTTCCCTGATTTCAGTCCTGTGAGTAACCAATGGGTTATTACCAGTACACCTTATTGACTCTTTCTACGCAATAATCTGGCAGGACCTCCTGCATTTCGCTGCAAAACCGTGTCCTGACCGGCCCCGCAGGGTGTGAGTTCCCTCAACATCCATTGCGCCACGCCGCCCAAGAAATGTCAATCACTCTGCCGGGCCGGATTTCGCTCAAACCGGCAGGCTTTGCGGCGCGATCTCCTCGATTTTACCTCCCTGCAAACGCAAAACCCGGTGACAACGGCGGGCAAATGCGAAATTGTGAGTGGCAATTAACGAGGTCAACTGGTGTTCACGATGCAATTTCGACATCAGCTCAAAAACTGCATCCGCAGTCACGCTATCCAGATCGCCCGTCGGCTCGTCCGCCAGCAGCACTTTAGGCCCGGTGATTAATGCCCGCGCCAGCGCCACGCGTTGCTGCTCGCCGCCGGAAAGTTCACCGGCGCGATGGTGCGCACGATCGCCGAGCCCGACATTCCGCAACCACTTTGAGGCTTCATGCTGCGCATCTTTCCGCGAACTGCCTCGCATCAACAGCGGCATGGCAGCATTTTCCAGTGCCGTGAATTCTGGCAACAGATAATGAAATTGCCATACGAACCCGATGTCGCGATTGCGGAAATCCGCAGCCTGGTCAGCAGGAAGCAAGTCCACCCGCCGCCCGGCGCAGTGAACCTCTCCTGCGGAAGCACGGTCGAGCGCTCCGATTATGTGGAGCAATGTGCTCTTGCCTGCCCCCGACTCGCCGACGACCGCCAGCATTTCCCCGGGCTGCGCCTGAAAACTCAGATTTTCAAAGAGCAATAATTCGGATTTGCCGGAGCGAAAGGATTTCCGCAAACTTTCAATTTTTAATGCCGCCTGCTGCATTAGATGCAACTCGAACCCGCTTCGTTCCAACGGAGACGCGCGGTGAGGAAGTTTCCCAGTCCTACAAAGCGGATATCAGTCATTCGTAACGTAACGCCTCTGCGGGTAACACTCGCGCAGCGGACCATGATGGGTAAATGGTCGCAATCAGCGAGATTCCAATAGCTATAAGCGCCACCCACACGCCGTCGGCCGCACGCGGGGCAAACGGCACGTAATTGATGGAATAAACTTCGGGGGCCAGCGACAAGGCATGGTAATGCTGACCCGTCCAGGAGAGCGCGTATCCGAGAACGATTCCCAGCGCCGTGCCGATGACCCCGACCAGGACTCCCTGAGCGACAAATACGCGGCGAATCTGCGATTTCCGCGTTCCCATCGACATCAGCACCGCAATGTCCCGGGTCTTTTCCATCACCATCATGGTGAGTGAAATCAGAATGTTGAGCGCCGCCACCAGCACGATCAGGCCGATAGTAATAAAGGTAACCATCCGTTCCAGGCGCAAGGCGCGGAACAGAGCCTTATTCTGCTCCATCCAATTTGTGGCCATGAAGCCGGGTCCGGCAGCCTGCTCAATTTCCCTGGCGACCTGCTCCGCTTTATATATGTCGTCAATTTTGAATTCGAGCGCGGCAACCTCATCGCCGAGGCCGAACAATTGCTGCGCATCGCGCAGGCGAGTCAGTCCCCAGGAGGCGTCGTAGTCGTGGAAGCCGGAATCAAAAACTCCAGCGACGCGGAAGCGGTTATATTTTGGCACCATGCCAAACGGAGTGAGTTCGCCCTGCGGGCTGGTAACCAGAACGACCGAGCCGACGGTCGCTCCCAGAGCGTCCGCCATCTCCTTGCCCAAAATTATTGGAGGCATCGCAGCCACACGATTCTGGACTTGCCCGAGCGCTGAGGGCGAATCAGGGCCGGGAGCTGCGTGAGAATTGGGGTCGTCTTCTAGTGCGCCCGCTGATCCAAGTTTCACGCTGCTGAGCAAATCGCTCACCTTCCGCTCGTAAGCCGGAATAACGCCCTTCAGCACGGCTCCCTGGGCACGCGGGCCGCGAGAAACCAGAACCTGCTCGAAAATTGCTGGGGCAGCCGCCACGACATGTGGCTGTCTGCCCAGGCCGTCCATTAAAGGCTGCCAGTTCTTGATGCCATCGCTCTCTACCCGCAGCAGATTGATGTGTGCCGTAGAGCCGAGAAGGTGGGCCTGGAGATCCTGCCGGAATCCATTGTTTATAGCGAGCGCGATGATCAATGACGCGACGCCGGCCGCAACTCCGGCAATGGAGATGGCAGTAATGACCCCAATGAAAGCCTGGCGGCGCTTGGCCCGCAAGTAGCGGGAGGCGATAAACAATTCAAAGCGCATGGGGGATGTATTGGATTATAGCGATCTAAGGTTGAATCGTCCGGTAGAGGCGTGCGCTACGATGCGGTAAACCCGTTCTCTGGTAGCTTAATATCGCAATTTGCACATCGACGAACACATACTTCGCTGATATCGTTTTCTTGAACCCAGCCGGCTACTGACACAATTATGGCTATCGAAGAAAATCCCGGGGGATTTATTGAACGCAGGCACGCCGAAGCTGCCATGCGGGAGGAGCGCACGCGCCTGTTCATAGAAAGCGTGCAGGACTACGCGATTTTTATGCTCGATCCCCAGGGATGCGTTGCCACTTGGAACCCTGGAGCGGAGCGAATTAAAGGTTACAAAACAGAGGAGATCCTCGGCCGTCATTTTTCCTGTTTCTTCTCCGAAGAGGACGTGCGCGCCGGCAGACCGCAGCGGGAACTTGAAATTGCCAAGAACCAGGGGCGCTATACCGAGGAAAACTGGCGCTACCGGAAGGATGGCACAAGGTTCTGGGCGGGCGTGACAATAACTTCCGTCAGAGATGATACCGGCAGACTTCTAGGTTTTGGAAAAGTGACGCGCGACCTTACCGAGCGAAAGCTGAGCGAGCAATCGCTCCGGGAAAGCGAGCAGCGTTTCCGGTTGCTGGTGGAGGGCGTCCAGGATTACGCGATTTTCATGCTGGATCCGCAAGGCCGCGTCACGACGTGGAATGTCGGGGCGCAACGGATCAAAGGCTACCAGCCTTCGGAAATCATAGGCCAGCACTTCTCCCGATTTTATCCCGAAGAAGATGTGCGGGCGGGAAAACCCGCCTGGGAATTGAGTGTTGCGACTAAAGAGGGGAGATTTGAGGACGAGGGGTGGCGCGTACGCAGAGACGGCTCGAGATTTTGGGCCAACGTAATAATCACTGCCGTAAGAGATAGTGATGGATCGTTGCTGGGATTCAGCAAAGTCACCCAGGACTTTACCCAACGCATGCTCGCTCAAACCGCCCTTGAAGAATCACAACGGAAACTCCAGGAGTCGGAAACGTCACTGCGCCAACTTTCCTTGCATCTGCTGCGTACGCAGGATGAAGAACGCCGTTTTATTGGCAGGGAAATGCATGACAGCCTGGGACAGTATCTCTCGCTATTGAAGATGAAGCTAGGGTCACTCGCAGTAGCGAAACCTGCGGCTGGCGACGTGGAAGCCGGGACCGTAAACCAGCAGCGGATTTCCGAATGCATGACGTTGCTTGATCAGTGCATGAAAGAAGTCCGCACGGTTTCCTATCTGCTTTATCCTCCGATGCTCGAAGAGATGGGGCTCAAGTCGGCCATTCCCTGGTATCTCGAGGGGTTTTCAAAACGCAGCGGAATCAAAACCACGTTAGAAATCGCCGACGATTTCGAACGCATGCCGCGTGATGTGGAATTGGTTCTGTTTCGAGTGCTGCAAGAGAGTCTTACCAATGTTCACAAACATTCCGAAAGCAAGACCGCGAATATTCGCCTAACGCGCAGCGGTGAGGATGTTGTTTTGGAAGTTACAGACCAGGGGAAAGGTCTGCCCGGAACGATTATCAATCAGGGCGGTAACGCATGGAAGGCTTCGACCGGCGTTGGCTTGCGGGGCATGAGCGAACGGCTGCGGCAGCTTGGCGGCGTTCTGGAAATGTCATCCAGTGAAGCGGGAACACAACTGCGCGCCAGAATTCCTACGAAAGTGCCGCCGGGAGAAGGCACCTAGTTGTCGTTGTGCGGAACGCCGGTATCTGAGTCTCTTCCAGTGTCCCGCCGCTGCCACCCACCCTCCCATGCGTGATAGAGTCCTGTGCTGAAGATGCAGCCCGCCCGCGCGGGCTGATGTTGTTTCAGCAATCCATTGGTTTGAGCCGAGAACAAATTGCCGTATACAAGCTACAGCATCGTCGTCCCCGCGTTTAACGAGGCCGCCCGCATTGGCCGCACCCTCGAAGACGTGCTGGCTTGGGCCGCGCAGGAACGCCTTGAAGCAGAAGTGATCGTCGTAAACGACGGCTCGCGCGACCAGACGGCAGAAATTGTTCGCGGCTATATGCTGCGGCATTCCAATCTGCGGCTTCTGGAAAATCCCGGCAATCGCGGTAAGGGTTACAGCGTCCGCCACGGTATGATGCACGCCACCGGTGAGATACGTCTGTTCAGCGACGCCGATCTCTCGGCTCCGATTGAGGAGGCCAGCAAGCTATTTTCAGCCATTGCCGGCGGCGCCGACATCGCCATGGGCTCCCGTTGGCTCCGGAGCGAGACTCAGACGCAAAAGCAGCCGCTGCAGCGGCAATTTCTGGGACGGGTTTTCAATCGTCTGTTGCGGGTGATCCTGGGGCTGAAGTTTAAAGATACACAATGCGGATTCAAAGCTTTCACCCGGCCGGCAGCGGAGTACATTTTTCCGAGGCAGCGCATCGAGCGCTGGGCGTTTGATCCGGAATTGCTGTATCTCGCAAAAAGAGCCGGTTTAAAAGTTATCGAGCTTCCCGTCGCTTGGGCGCACCGGACCGGGACCCACATTCATCCCTTGCGCGACGGCTTTCTGATGCTGATCGATGTTCTGCAAATCCGCTGGAACGCGCTGCTTGGTAAATACACAACGGCGATCGCGCCGTAACGCAGCTTTCTTTTGCCTCGCCGTCATTAGACGCAAAAAACCCTCGCCATTCGCCGCAAAATGTGGCGATTGGCGAGGGTGATTTACTACGCGTTTCTGCGAACTCCGCCTTCGGTTGTCGTGGCTCTGGTCGGCTCCCGGGGCGCGCGCCGCTGATCTGCTTTCTAAGCCCTGGTCGCCGTACTGGCCGGACTTACATGACCGCTAAAGGATCCTTGACTCGATCCCTAGCTGCCCTGTTTCTGTCCGCCTTGCTGTCCACCCTGGCCGCCCTGTTTCTGGCCGCCCTGCTGTCCACCTTGACCACCCTGTTGTCCGCCCTGGCCGCCTTGTCTCTGGCCGCCCTGCTGTCCACCCTGGCCGCCCTGCTGGCCACCCTGACCGCCCTGTTGTCCACCCTGACCACCCTGTTGCTGTGTGCTATATCCACCCTGCTTCTGTCCATACTGCTGACCGCTGCCTTGATTCGTTTCGTTTGCCATTTGTCTTTATCTCCTAGGGGATTTAACCGGTACTGAGATGAGCTGTCTTGACTGCCGGATGTACCGAACCGTTGCTTTTATGGTGACGCCAGATAACAAAGGCTTTCTACCATCTCATTCAGAGACAAGCGTTTGGTATCGAACACTGATCTGTTGTAAGGTGCTAGCAACGGGATTCGAGTTTCCTTTGATCCATCGCATTTTTCCAGAAGCGGTTTCCCATCGCCATTCAACCCCATACAATCCCTTATATTGTTTTGGG